>NZ_JAKUWG010000007.1:313656-611522 GCF_026782285.1 Streptococcus oralis | reverse complement strand
AACCACCCGTTAGACAGGTGGTTATGATTCTATTTTTTTTAAGAAGGCTTTCTAGTATAGCGATATGATAGATTTTTTGGTATAATAAAAGTTATGGAAATCGAAAAAACCAATCGCATGAATGCGCTTTTTGAATTTTATGCTGCGCTTTTGACAGATAAGCAGATGAATTATATTGAACTCTACTATGCAGATGATTACAGTCTTGCTGAGATTGCTGAAGAGTTCGGTGTTAGTCGTCAAGCTGTTTACGACAATATCAAGCGGACAGAAAAGATTTTGGAAGACTATGAGATGAAATTACACATGTACTCAGACTACATTGTCCGCAGTCAGATTTTTGACCAGATCTTGGAGCGTTATCCCAAGGATGACTTTCTACAGGAGCAGATAGAAATTTTAACAAGTATTGACAATCGGGAGTAATCATGGGCAGTCTAGTTATTTATCAAGGATTACCTTGCAAACTATTAGCCGCAGAGGAATCATTTCCTACTCGACTACAGATTATCTCGCCCAATGATATCTCCAAAGCTATGAAAATAGGTTTTAGCTGTTGGGGATATCCAAATGAAATCATGAAAGAAATCACACCCGAAGAACTTGAGTGTTTGCAACATTTCGGACGATTTCCACTGAATTGAGTAAATAGGAGAAAAAAATGGCATTTGAAAGTTTAACAGAACGTTTACAGAACGTCTTTAAAAATCTACGTAAAAAAGGAAAAATCTCTGAGGCGGATGTCCAAGAAGCGACTAAAGAGATTCGTCTGGCCTTGCTTGAAGCCGACGTTGCTTTGCCTGTTGTAAAGGACTTTATCAAGAAGGTTCGTGAACGTGCAGTCGGACACGAGGTCATTGATACCCTCAATCCTGCCCAACAGATTATTAAAATCGTTGATGAGGAACTGACAGCTGTTTTAGGTTCTGATACGGCAGAGATTATCAAGTCACCTAAGATTCCTACGATTATCATGATGGTCGGTTTGCAGGGGGCTGGTAAAACAACCTTTGCTGGTAAGCTAGCCAACAAACTCAAGAAGGAAGAAAATGCTCGTCCTTTGATGATTGCGGCGGATATCTATCGTCCAGCAGCCATCGATCAGTTGAAAACACTTGGACAGCAGATAGATGTGCCTGTTTTCGCTCTTGGTACTGAAGTTCCAGCGGTTGAGATTGTTCGTCAAGGTTTGGAGCAAGCACAAGCCAATCACAACGACTATGTCTTGATTGATACGGCAGGACGTTTGCAGATTGACGAACTCTTGATGAATGAGCTTCGTGACGTAAAAGCCTTGGCTCAACCAAACGAAATTCTGCTCGTCGTTGATGCTATGATTGGTCAAGAAGCGGCCAATGTTGCCCGTGAGTTTAATGCTCAGTTAGAAGTGACTGGGGTTATCCTTACCAAGATTGATGGGGATACACGTGGAGGTGCGGCCCTATCGGTTCGTCACATCACTGGTAAACCAATCAAGTTCACTGGTACGGGTGAAAAGATTACAGATATTGAAACCTTCCACCCAGACCGTATGTCAAGCCGTATCCTCGGCATGGGGGATATGCTTACTCTTATTGAGAAAGCTTCTCAAGAATACGATGAGCAAAAAGCCCTTGAAATGGCTGAGAAGATGCGTGAGAACACCTTTGATTTCAATGATTTCATCGATCAGTTGGATCAGGTGCAAAACATGGGGCCAATGGAAGATTTGCTCAAGATGATTCCAGGTATGGCTAACAATCCTGCCCTTCAAAATATGAAGGTGGATGAGCGCCAGATTGCGCGCAAACGTGCCATTGTATCTTCTATGACACCTGAAGAACGTGAAAATCCTGATTTGTTAAATCCAAGTCGTCGTCGTCGTATTGCTGCTGGATCTGGAAATACTTTTATCGAAGTGAATAAATTCATCAAAGACTTTAACCAGGCCAAACAGCTCATGCAAGGTGTCATGTCTGGCGATATGAACAAGATGATGAAGCAGATGGGAATCAATCCAAATAACCTCCCTAAGAATATGCCAAATATGGGAGGCATGGATATGTCTGCCCTTGAAGGCATGATGGGGCAAGGTGGTATGCCTGACTTGTCAGCTCTTGGAGGAGCAGGAATGCCAGATATGAGCCAGATGTTCGGTGGCGGACTTAAAGGTAAAATTGGTGAATTTGCCATGAAACAGTCTATGAAACGCATGGCGAATAAAATGAAAAAAGCTAAGAAGAAACGCAAATAAAAAAGGAAAGCAGAAGTGCTTTCCTTTTTTATATAAAATATGTACTTTCTATGATTAGGCAATTTTCTTAATCGAAAAATTGATTAAATAGAAAGAGAGATTTCAAATCCTTGCAGCCATTCGGATTTTACTGTGATGTCGATTTTTAAAGCATCTGCTAATTGTTTGACCAGATAGAGACCCATGCCTGTCGATTTTTTCCTTGTCTCACCTGAATCACCTGTAAATCCTTTTTCAAAGATATGAGGGAGGTCGCAAGCTTTAACTCCGCAACCATTATCCCTAATAATCAGACTTGTACGTCCCTTATTCTTTGACATAGAAATACTGAGTTCGGGCTTGTCAGAGCTGTATTTAAGGGCGTTGGCGAGGATTTGGGAGAGGATAAATTCAAAACTGCGTTGATCGGTGTAGCAGGTTCCTTGTATATTTTCTAGCTGAATCGTAAAATTCTTTTCTTTGAGTAAGGGATCAAAATTTTCCAATAGATCTTGGATACATTCTTCTAGATCAAGATCTTCAAATAGAAAATCATTTTTCTCACTTTTCACCCTGTAGTAGAATAGGATCTGCGATACATTTCCTTGGATTTGATTCTTCACATAGTCCAACTTAAAAGCTGTATCCTCAGGCAACTGGTCACTTTGATTGTCCAAAAGGAGGGAAAGAAGCGATAGAGGGAGTTTAATCTCATGCGCCCATTTTTCAACATAGTCCTCGTACTCGGCTAGTAATGAGTTGAGTTTTCCTATTTCAGCCTGCTTTTGATAAAGTGTATCTGCCATTTGTTCAATGCTTTCTTTCTCTGAGGAACTTGATAAATGCAATAATTCAAGTTCAGTATCCGTCTTGGGATTGGCTATGAAGGCTTTATAGGTAGCGGATTTTTTTCTTTCTTTTCTTATCAGTAGGAGTGATAGGATGAAAAAGAGCAGGACGGTGGCTAAAATATAGAGAAGAATGAGGGCTTGAAACATTCTCACATCTGAAAGCCAAAGCAGGACAGCTGTAAATAGATCAAATGCTAAGAGAACAAGTAACCAAGGCAGGTAAGTAGCTAGATATTTAAGATTCTGTTTCATCTGGACTTACCTCTTCTAGCTTGTAACCAATACCTCTGACGGATTTGACTTGAAGGGCAATGCCAGCCTGTTTCATCACCTTTTTCAGCCTTGCAATGTTTACTTGTAGGGCATTTTCATCGATGAACTCAGTTGTATTCCACAGTTTCATGCTCAATTCTTCTTTTGTGACGACAGAATCAGTTGCCACTAATAAGGTTTCTAACAATTTCCCTTGATTTTGAGGGAGTAAAATCGAATGTCCATTGATATAAAGGGTATAGGTATTTCTATCCAGCAGGAAATTATCTTTTTCAAGTAGATTTTGTCTGCCTTCATAGCGTTTCAAGATGTTTTCTATACGAGCCAAGAATCTTTCTTTCTTGAAAGGTTTTGTTAAGTACTCGTCAGCCCCTAATTTTAGGGCGTAAATCTCATCTTTTAGTTGTTCACGGGAGGTGAGAACCAATATGGGCACAGAGCGTTTGGACTTGAGATTTTTACAAATTTGAAAACCTGTTTCTCCCGGCAAATTCAAATCCAGTATGATTAGATCCGTATCGTATTGCAGCACTTGCTGGCTTGTATCTTTGAAGTCTGTCAACTTATCAACTTGATACCCCGCTTTCTCTAACAAGATGACAATTTCATCTCGAATCAAGGCTTCATCTTCAATAACCAGAATATGCTTCATATTGGTTCCTCCTTTTCTTAATTTATTCTACCTTATTCATCTCTTTTGGGTTCCATTAAGGACAACAAGTACTTATTGCTATTTTTCTTTACAATTCTGATATAGATGACTTCAAAGCCTGCTAAGAGCAGTACTATCAGCATGGCTGTGATAAATTTTTGCCCCATGACCATTCTTGCACTGGCTGGTACTATTCCTGTGAGGAGGGAGCCCACTCCGAAGCTACTACTGATAAGTGCAAGGGCTATTGGCAGACCGAAATACCAATTGATTTGCTTTTCTGACGATTTACAAAGAGTTTCATAGCTGGCTCCGAGATGGATTAAGGTTTGGTATCGTCTGTAGGATTGTCTTTGTCCCATCAAAAATTGAACGCCAATGATTGTATTTGCCACAACAAGGAAGATGATAGCTAGATAGATAGTGATATAGCTGGCAGAGATAATGTAAAATAGTTGTCTTCCCATATTTTGTATATAGCTTTCATAGCCAAGAGAGGCTTGATTTAGCTTTTCATTGGTATCTGAGATAGCTCTCATCAGACCTTTTTCTTTGACTAGCTCAGGAGCCAAGATACCGCTGACATAGTTCGAGTAGTGACCGTCTGTATAGTTCATAAAGACTTCATCTGGGACTATGAGGGCAACAGAGAGGGTGATTTCACGATCCGTTACAATCGGTAAAGACTCCACCTCTCCAATCAATTTTACATCATTTTCCATGACTTTGATTTGAGGCTTCGTCTTCAGAACAGAGTTGACGAGATTCTCATCCGGGAGAAAATCTTTCCCCATATACAAGTAGGCTTCCTTGCTAGTTAATTCTAGAGGAGGGAGATTGGCAGCCTTTCTAAGTTCATTGTATTCGGAAACTGGTATGAGGTGAGAAGTAGTAGACTGTTTAAATTTATGGAGCAAAATTTCCTTGTTCTTGCTGCCTTTTTGCTTTTTCAACTCCTTGATGACCTCTTCGAAGGACACGGACTCGTGTTCTTTAGGCATGCCCACTTTGATTTGCAGAATCTTTGAAAACTGTGATGCTAGACCAGCAGCTTCAAGCTCTTTTTTTACTGTATTTACATCAAGATTTTCATCTGTTTCCTGCTTGTTGTCTCTAAATGTATAATCCAATACGTGGATTTGATTGCCTGAATTGCCACTTGCAATAGCAACGCCTGCTCCAAAGAGGCACAAGGCAGAAAAGATTAAGAGGGAGCAGATAGCCAGTATAGTTGAGCGCTGGATAACTAATTCCTGAATCTGTCTAAAATTATAGGCATGAAGTTTTCGATTGCTTCCAAGCTTGACCAAAAAGTCTATAAATAAACGCATACCAAAGAAGAGGAGGATAGTTCCTAGAGTCCCCAAGAAAACAGTGATGCCCATGGTTATGACACTTTTCCAAGCTCGTCCACTCATACCCATGTAATAGGCTGTTCCTAGAAGCAAAATCCCGAGGACAGAAGCAAGAAGGTACACACCCTTTGGGAGTAGTTTCTTCATCCCAGAAGGAGAATAGGATAGCAGGTTTCCGATTTCCATATTGGCCGTCTTTGCACTTAAAAGGACAAAAACAGCTAATTTTACGGCTAGGAAGCCGATGACTGTATAGAGTAGAGCTGTGGTAGATAGAGAAAATTGATGTTCAATAATCCCTAGTCCCACAATTTTAGCGGTTATTAGGCTGATTAGTTCTGAAATCAAGATAGAAATTGGAAGGCCTATTCCGAGAGCAAGGACACTGTTTCTCAAATCCTCGAGCAGGAGTAGCAAGAACAGTCTGCTTCTTCGCATTCCCAGTGTGAGATAGACACCAAATTCATGTTTTCTTCTGTCCATCTGCATACTGCTTGCAAAGTAGACTAGAAAAAAGAGAATAAAGAGCGTTGCAACATAAAGAATGGGAATCATGCTAAAGAGTTTATCTACAGCATGACTCTCTATTTGTTTTAGAAATACCATCACATCTTGATGAGATAAAGAAAGGATGATGTAAAAGGAGATGATAGAAAGAACCATGGAACTGAAGTACAAACCATTATTCTTTCGATCTCTCTTGCTATTTCTTGAAACTAATTTAGAAAACATTGCCATCACCTCCAGCCAGTGCAGCCATGACCTTTAGTATTCTGTGGTAAAAGTCTTCTTGACTCTCTCTTGGATAATCGCGTCGAATTTCATGGAATAGTTTTCCGTCTTGGATAAACAAGATGCGGTTGCAAAAGCTAGCTGCAACTGAATCGTGGGTCACCATGAGAATGGTGGTTTCTTCAACTTGATTCATTTCGGATAATTTTTGCATTAAAATAGTTGCATTTTTTGAATCCAAAGCCCCTGTGGGCTCATCCGCAAATACAATCTTAGGGTCTAAAATCAAGGCGCGCGCAGCAGCTACCCTTTGCCGTTGACCACCTGATAATTGAGATGGGAACTTATCCAGAAGTTCAGAAATATCAAGATATTGGGAAAGCAATTCTAACCGAACCTTGCTTTCGTTGGCATCGACCTTGTGCAAAGACAAGGGGAGTAAAATATTTTCTTTGGCTGTCAGATTGTCCAAAAGCTCAAAATTCTGAAAGAGGTAGCCAATTTCCTTGCCACGATAATCAGCTAACTGACTACCTTTTAATTGACCTAAATCCTTTTCTTGCATTTGAATGGAGCCGTCAGTTGGCTTGATGATAGTAGCGAGACAGTTAAGAAGGGTTGTTTTTCCAGATCCACTGCTCCCCATAATCCCTAAGAACTCACCTTTGACAACTTGAAAAGATATACCGTTCAAGGCCTTGGTGATATTCGACTCTTTTCCATAATGCTTTTTTAATGATTCTACTCGTAAAATTGTTTCCATGTGAAATACCTCCATCTTTTGTTACTTTCATTATAATATGAATCAGAGTAGAATAACACTTACGGATGATGTAAGAAATCTTTATCATTAGGTTATTGGAGCTATACTTACTATATTATAGCATGGTTTCAAGGATTTAAAAAGAGGAGTTGAGAGTCGAGAAATTTTCCTAATATTGAAATTATAAAAAATAATACCACTGTAGTCCATGCTCCAGCAGTATTATTTTTTATTTTATAGGAAACTCTACTCCCACTCAATTGAGACTGGTATATCCCTATCCCTTGTAAATCAAGGGTTTAGAAGGGTTATATACTTCAATGGGGGATTTTTCGGGGGGATTGATTTTTTCATATGTTGATTTCAATTAAATTTTACTCTTGTTTCTGATGCGGTTTGTATGGTAATTGCATTTGTAAGTAGTTGAGCTATCTCTTTATCAGCACCACTGTACAAGTACTAATGATAGTCAGCTATCAGGAACATATTCATACGAAAAAAGCGGTATTGATGGTTCTGAAATGGGATTCGAAGACGAAGAATTGACATTGCATTACGAACTAAAAGTAAGTGGTGATGAAAACATATTTAATATCAATCTCCTTTCAGAGAGAGGCAATAATGTGAAGTACCTCTATTCCGAGAAAGTAGCTATTGATACAGACAAACAGATTATCAGTGATAACAATGGTACTGAGCTGAAATATTCAGTTTCTGGAGATTCTGTAACAATGCCTGATTTAGCAGGAGATAGTGGTGAAACAGTAATATTAAGTAAATAGAATAAACCAAAAAATAGAGCTTGATATGTAATCTATCAGGCTCTATTCTTGTAAGTTTGTAAGTAATATTTTATATTAATCATCTAATTACAGTTTTTTTACATTTTTTATTAATATTTCTGTATTGTCAATTAAAAATTTCCCATCATTATTACTAATAAACTCATTGATATATTTAAGAATACAAACATAATGATTATAGTAAACGTTATATGTATTTACATCTAAACAGAAGTGAGTTAAAGCAAATTTAACATGGTCAGTTCGTTTAATATCGGTGAAATCTACGATTTTTGCTCTATTGGCATCAATTTTCTTTCCTAGAGCATATCTATTTGGAATTTCGTTATTATCACTATTATGAATGATACTATAGTCATTCATAATGGGTGTATTTACTTTAAAATTTTCAAAAAAATGTTCTCTATTAATAAAAAGATTATGGGATTTTAATTCCTTAATTAATTTAATAATGGGTACATACAGGTTTGTGTTAAACATATTAATAGAGGTGATTCTATCTAACTCGTTTGTTAATATTTTAATTTGCTCGTCATAGCTTGTAAATAAGTTAAAACCCAGCAATTCATGCGAAAGTTGTCTATTTATTTCTGTAGGAGTCATATTTAAAACATTAGTAATTGCTTCAAAAGAGCAGACAGTTTCACTTCCATATAAAACCTTTATAATTCTTGATATGATATTAATAAAGCATGAATAGATTTTTATACTATAAAAGTCACTAACTTCTTGGACTTGTTCTAAAGTATAGTAATTCTTATCAATTATTTGTTTAAATATATCAGCTAACTTTTTCCTTGTTTCGGAAATATTGGATGTTTCATAAGTTAGAATTCGTCTATTACGTAAATCGAAAGGTAGTTCTGAAACATCGCCAAAATCAGAATTGAACACACAAATAACTCTATCCCACCCTAGACACTTTACTGCATATCCTAATTCAAATAATACGTTAGGGTTAGGAGTTCTTTTACCATTTAAACTACTGTTTATAATTGATATATCTGCTATAAATAGGCCACACTTATCAATTTTGGTTAATATTGAATCAACAATATCTGGACTACCTAGAACACCTTTTGTATCTCTGTCAATTTCAGTGATAAGAGAGTACGGAGAATCTTGGTTCATTTTTTTCAATGCTAATTTTATAGAATTCTCAATTAAATTTCTATTTGTTTTATTCGGTAAGTCAGATTGCCATGAAAAGAATATTGTAGTCATAAAAAGCTCCGATAGTTAATCAGTAGAATATTATTTGTGAATGAATTTGGTTAGCAATAACTACGATGTTTGAGTTCCTCATTTATTTTGATAATATAGAAAATTAATATGAGCAGAATGAGATGATATTCATACTCATATTGCTGAATAGAATCATAAATAGGTACTCCATGCAAATACTTATTTCTGATTCCCCAGCTATTGTCATATGATTTGTTATTTAGGACAAAATTCAAATAATTAATTTCTTGAATTGAAAATAAGGTATCCGAAAATATTAACCATCCATTATCAAGCATCCTATCAGCACTGAGTTTTTCAGATTCAGATAAAGATATACTATTAACAGAGCCATATAAGAATATTTTTTCTAAAAGACTTATTTGGGACATATCTTTAAAAGATATAACACCTGTATCATTTTGGCAAATTCCAGCATCTATTAGTAGTTTTATGTAATCTATTTGATATTCATGAAAATTTGCATAACTCAAGCATTGTTGTGAAATTAATTCCTTAAAGTTGCTTCCTTTGTATTCCTCATTAATAAAATGAATAGGACTTTGGTCAGAGAATAATAAATTAACAATCTGTTGAATATTATTATCTGAATTATTCATTGAGAAGTATTTTCTTTTAGTAAAACTCTGCAAAGATTCAATTGAAGGAGTAGAAGTAATATTATATAAATTTACATCAATAAGCCCTTCTTCACTCAATAATTTGTATTGTTTTCTTAATGATTCTTCGATTCTAAAAAGTGTTGCTGTTTTATTTCCCGTTGTTTCTGAAATTGAAGGCACATCAAAATGTATCCAATCAATACCGTACTGATTAGTCAGGAAAATATCGAAAAACCAAGTAATGAAATCTTCAATTCTTAGACTGAATTTCTGTAGTATTTTTGATAAAGCAATCAGTTTCATCACGTATAGTTGATGCTTGACTGAGAAGTAAAAACCAAATTTATAGTGATTTCTAGTCGAAATGCCTAACGTTCTTTCAAGTACCCCCATCTCTAATTGAGGAAAGCTTGCTAATGCAAAAGTACCAACACTTGTGCTCAGTTCAAAGTCTTTACAAAAATAGTCTAATATATTTTGAAAATTATGTTTTTCAAAAAGTTTAGCACTATCTATAAAAGTTGATAATGTATATTCATATTGTTTTGGCCTAGCTCCACCTGTTGCGACTGCAATAGGATTATACAAACCTTTTTCAATTCCCTCAATATGAAGCTCCCTACTCTTTTTAATTGCGTAATAGTACGCTTCCTTCTTTGTATATACTCTAATATCAACTTGAATTCCAAAATCCTTATCATTAAAACTAGAATTAAATTCTTGAATTTTTTTGTCAATCAACAGTTTTTGTTTATCTGTAAGTTGAAAGTATCTATTCTTATCGAAACCTTTTATAGGGTTTCTTAAAATTTTTAAATAATTTATATTCACATCGGGGTCACAAATATATTTTTCAATTAAATCATTCCACTCTAAATTTGTGATATTACTTGGGATAACATTTTTACATGAATTTGAATCTACAAAATTATCGAGTAATATTTCAAGATGAGAGGGTGAACTCAGAAAAAATTGCTTAATGAAAGTAGGATACTTTTTTAGAAAATAGGTATTTTTTAAGAGATGACATAAATGTAGATTGGATTCTATAAAATATTGCACAAACTCTACTTCACTAATTTTTTGACCATAGTTAAATAATGTAAATATCTCAAAAAAGTCTTCACGATAGTTATATTCGCTTTGTAGAAGTTTTATGTTATTTAAAATCTCATCTTTCGGAGCAGAACCAAAATAATTATTTTGTAGTTGAATCATCGAAGGAAGAGATTTCTTTATTTCTTCAATATAGCTTAGCGACCAGTCAATTGAAAAAACCTCATTTTCTATGAATTTGATAATATTATAAAATTCAAGGGCTTCCAAAAAAGAATTTAGGCTATAAGAATTCGATAAATAAGCATCTAAAATTTCTTGAATTCTTGGAAAATAGAAACCGATAGATAAGTCATTTACATCATAAAATTTTACTCTAGAAATCATATATATTTTTTACATTTGAAAAATAAAATTACGTGCTATAAAAATACTTTGTACTTTTTATTATAAAAATCCCTCCAAAAATGTTGGTCAAAAAAATTTTTAACTAACTTTTCGGGGGGATTTAGGGGGGAATCAAACGAAGATACACCCTTTTTAGACTATTTTGTTCCTGCTAAACTGCTGTAGAATCGCTATTTTGAAGGTAAATCAAGCCTCTCCATCATTCCCACTCAACGGTTGCTGGTGGTTTACTTGTAATGTCGTAGACGATACGGTTAACGTGGTCTACTTCATTTACGATACGTACTGAGATCTTTTGAAGAACTTCCCATGGAATTTTGGCAAAATCAGCAGTCATACCATCGATAGAAGTAATGGCACGAATGGCAATCGTGTAGTCATACGTACGACCATCACCCATAACACCAACTGAACGAACGCCTGTGTTGACAGTGAAGTATTGCCAGATATCGCGGTCAAGACCAGCTTTAGCGATTTCTTCACGAAGAATAGCATCAGACTCACGAACAGTTTCTAGTTTCTCTTCAGTGATTTCACCCATGACACGGATAGCAAGCCCTGGTCCTGGGAATGGTTGGCGCCATACTATGTGGTCTGGCATGCCTAGCTCTGTACCGAGAGCACGAACTTCGTCCTTGTAAAGGGTATTCAATGGTTCGATCAGCTCAAACTGCATGTCCTCTGGAAGACCACCCACGTTGTGGTGTGATTTGATGGTTTGAGCAGTATCTGTACCAGACTCAATCACGTCAGTGTAAAGCGTTCCTTGAGCAAGGAATTTTACATCTTTTAGTTTGCTTGCTTCGTCATCAAAGACATAAACAAACTCATTACCGATAATTTTGCGCTTTTGCTCAGGATCAGAAACGCCAGCAAGTTTGTCAAGGAAGCGTTTTGCAGCGTCTGCTTTGACGATATTTAAACCAAACTTACCACCAAGCATGTCCATAACTTGATCAGCCTCTCCCTTACGGAGAAGACCGTGGTCTACAAAGATACAGATTAATTGATCACCGATTGCTTTTTGAAGAAGAACTCCAACAACAGAAGAGTCAACACCACCTGATAGACCGAGAAGAACACGCTTGTCGCCTACAGTTTCACGGATTTTCTTGATCTGCATATCGATGAAGTTGTCCATTGACCAGTCACCCTTAGCTTTACAGATGTTAAGGGCAAAGTTGCGAAGAATATCATTCCCATATACAGAATGGCGAACTTCTGGGTGGAATTGGATACCATAGATGTGCTTTTCTGGATTTTCAATGGCTGCATAAGGACAGTCAGCAGAAGTTCCTGTACGAATAAAGTCAGCAGGAATTTCTGTAACAGCATCGCCATGGCTCATCAAAACAATCTGTTCTTCAGGAGTCCCTTCAAAGAGGGCAGAAGTGGTATGAGTAAGGGGTGATTGACCATACTCGCGGTTGCCAGCATCACCTGCAGGAACAACTTTTCCTCCAAGTTTATGAGTTAAAAGTTGCATACCGTAGCAGATTCCCAAAATTGGAATGCCAAGTTCAAAAATTTCTGGGTCAATATCAAATGAACCATCTTCATATACAGAGTTTGGTCCACCAGAGAGGATAATTCCTACAGGGTCTATCGCACGAACCTCTGCAGCTGAGATTTTGTGACTTTTTAGCTCTGAAAAAACACCAATTTCACGAATGCGGCGTGAAATCAGCTGGTTGTATTGGCTACCATAGTCCAGCACGATGATTTTTTCGACATCTTGCAAATCAGTTGAAATGTTGCTCATCTTTTTCCTTTCTCAAAAGAAATATCTTTTCCAATATTCTATCACAAATAGGGGTGAATTACCAACTAAACAAGGCAAAGTTTGACTTTTTCTTAGCAAATACGGTACAATAGAGAAAATATAGAAAAGAAGTGAAAATCATGTTACCAGCTTATATGAAAATCCACGATCAGATCAAGAAGGATATAGATGAGCATCATTGGAAAATCGGAGAGAGACTTCCAAGTGAGCGAGATTTAGCGGAACAGTTTCAGGTTAGTCGGATGACCTTGCGACAAGCTATCTCTCTCTTGGTTGAGGAAGGAGTTTTGGAGCGTCGTGTAGGAAGTGGAACCTTTGTCTCTAGCACTCGTGTCCAAGAAAAAATGCGAGGAACAACCAGTTTTACAGAGATTGTCAAATCTCAGGGGAAAGTTCCTTCCAGTCAACTCATTTCTTATAGAAGAACCATTCCCAACGAGCAGGAAGTGGCTAAGCTAGGGATTACTCCAACAGAGAATATTATCCGCATGGAACGGGTGCGTTACGCTGACCAAGTTCCACTAGTCTATGAAGTCGCATCCATTCCTGAGAAATTTATTAAGGATTTCAAAAAAGAAGAAATCACCAGTCATTTCTTCCAAACCTTGCAGCAACATGGCTACCGGATTGGCAAATCCCAACAGACCATTTATGCGAGATTGGCTAAGGAAAAAATTGCTCACTATCTAGAAGTCGAAAAGGGGCATGCCATTTTAGCCTTGACTCAGGTCTCTTATCTTGAAGATGGGACGGCTTTCGAATATGTAAAGAGTCAATACGTGGGCGAACGCTTTGAATTTTATCTTGAAAATAACTAGTCTAGAAAGGCTAGTTTTTTGTTTTAGAAAAGATTAGAATTGTCAAAACAATCTGTCTAGGCTTGATTTTATCTATTATTTACTATAAAATGAGAAGGAAAAACGTCAAACTTTTATATTGCAAATAGGAGAAAAAATGACAAAAACATTAAAACGTCCTGAGGTTTTATCACCTGCAGGGACTTTAGAAAAGCTGAAAGTAGCTGTTCAATATGGTGCGGATGCTGTCTTTATCGGTGGGCAAGCTTATGGTCTTCGTAGCCGTGCAGGAAACTTCACCTTTGAACAGATGGAAGAAGGCGTGCAGTTCGCTGCCAAGTACGGTGCTAAGGTTTATGTGGCTGCTAACATGGTTATGCACGAAGGAAACGAAGCTGGTGCTGGAGAATGGTTCCGTAAGTTGCGTGACATCGGGATTGCGGCAGTTATCGTGTCAGATCCGGCCTTGATTATGATTGCAGCAACAGAAGCACCAGGTCTTGAAATCCACCTTTCAACCCAAGCCAGTGCCACTAACTATGAAACTCTAGAGTTCTGGAAAGAACTTGGTCTAACTCGCGTGGTTTTGGCCCGTGAAGTATCAATGGAAGAATTGGCAGAGATTCGCAAACGTACTGATGTTGAGATTGAGGCCTTTGTCCATGGAGCCATGTGTATTTCTTACTCAGGTCGCTGTACGCTATCAAACCACATGAGTATGCGAGATGCAAATCGTGGTGGTTGCTCTCAGTCTTGCCGTTGGAAATACGATCTTTACGATATGCCCTTTGGCCAAGAACGTAAGAGTCTTAAAGGTGAAATTCCAGAAGAATTTTCAATGTCAGCCGTTGACATGTCCATGATTGACCATATTCCAGATATGATCGAAAACGGTGTAGACAGTCTCAAGATTGAAGGTCGTATGAAGTCCATTCACTATGTTTCAACAGTAACAAACTGTTACAAGGCGGCTGTAGATGCTTATCTTGAAAGTCCTGAGAAGTTTGAAGCCATCAAGCAAGACTTGGTGGATGAGATGTGGAAGGTTGCCCAACGTGAATTGGCAACAGGATTCTACTATGGTACACCGACAGAAAATGAACAGTTGTTTGGTGCACGTCGTAAAATCCCTGAGTACAAGTTTGTCGCTGAAGTCGTTTCTTATGATGATTCGACTCAAACGGCAACCATTCGTCAACGAAATGTCATCAACGAAGGCGATCAAGTGGAGTTTTATGGACCAGGTTTCCGTCATTTTGAGACTTATATCGAAGATCTTCATGATGCCAAGGGTAATAAAATTGACCGCGCCCCAAATCCGATGGAACTCTTGACCATTAAGGTTCCACAACCTGTTCAAGCAGGGGACATGGTCCGCGCTCTCAAAGAAGGTCTCATTAACCTCTATAAGGAAGACGGAACAAGCGTTACAGTTCGTGCCTAGAGAAGGAAAAGTGAATGAATCAAGCACAAGGTTTGTTAGTTGATGATGAGAGTAGATGTATTCATTACCATGGCGAAAAGGACATCGTTTCCCTTCAGTGTTATGAGTGTAAGAAATACTATGCTTGCTATCAGTGTCATAATACTATAGAAACGCATGTATTTTCGCCCTATCCCTTGGCGCTTACTGAGGATCAACCGATTTTATGTGGGGTTTGTAAGAGGACAATGACTTTCCAAGAATACCAAAAACAGATGGCTTGTCCTTATTGTAGTGTCCCATTTAATCCAGGTTGCAAACAGCATCATTCATTTTATTTTAAATAGACAAAAATAGATCCAATTTTTTAAGCTTGGGTCTTTTATTTTGCTTCAGAAACCTTAGTAAAAATACGGAATTTCTTATGGAAACAGGTTAAAAATTTCTATACAATCGTACTAAAAATAGTAAAATTAGAAATAAATTATCTGAAACGCTTTCAACGTGAGTAAAAAGTTGACAAATCAAAATTTTAGGACTAAACTAAGTAAGTAAATTTTAAATAAAAGGAGAATTCATCATGAATTTAACATTTTTCGGTCTTTGTCTTGCCTGTATGGGTGTATCCCTTGCAGAAGGATTTTTGATGAACGGTTTGTTCAAATCAGCAGCTCGCCAACCAGACATCATTCCACAATTGCGTAGCTTGATGATCATGGGGATTGCCTTTATTGAAGGAACTTTCTTTGTAACTCTTGTCTTTTCATTTATCATCAAATAAAGAGAAGTATAAATTGGAAAAGGGAGGATTTTAGATGGAAGAAAGTATCAATCCAACCATCAATATTGGTCCTGTTACCTTTGATTTGACCTTGACAGTATTGACCTTGCTGTCAGTAGTCGTTATTTTTGGCTTTATCTATTGGGCAAGTCGGAATATGACCGTGAAACCCAATGGAAAGCAAAATGTACTGGAGTATCTCTATGACTTCGTAGTCGGATTTACAGAACCTAATGTAGGTTCACGGTACATGAAAGATTACTCACTCTTTTACTTGTGTTTATTTCTTTTTATGGTTATCGCAAACAATCTTGGTTTGATGGCTAAACTTCAAACTACAGATGGTACAAACCTTTGGACATCGCCAACTGCTAATCTTCAATTTGACTTGGCCTTGTCATTTGGAATTATCCTGATGACCCATATAGAAGGAATTCGTCGACGTGGTATTAAAAAGTATCTGAAAGGCTTTGTTACCCCAGGTTTTATGACACCGATGAATCTCCTTGAAGAAGTCACGAATTTCCTATCACTTGCTTTGCGGGTATTCGGAAATATCTTTGCCGGAGAAGTGATGGCTAGTTTGCTTATCACTCTTTCTCATCAGGCTCTTTATTGGTATCCAGTTGCATTTGTTACCAATCTAGTCTGGACGGCGTTTTCTGTGTTTATTTCCTGTGTTCAGGCTTATGTATTCACAGTCTTGTCTTCTATGTATCTAGGAAATAAAATTAATGATGAAGAGTAGAAAGGAGTAACAGATGCACGTAACAGTAGGTGAATTAATTGGTAACTTTATTTTAATCGCTGGCTCTTTTATCCTTTTGATTGTCTTAGTTAAGAAATATGCGTGGTCAAACTTGACAAGTGTCTTCGAAGAAAGAGCAAATAAAATTGCTGCTGATATTGATGGAGCTGAACAGGCTCGTCAAAAAGCAGAAACTCTTGCTCAAAAACGTGAAGATGAATTGGCTGGTAGTCGCAACGAAGCCAAAACAATCATTGAAAATGCTAAAGGGACTGCAGAGAAGAGTAAAGCAGATATTCTGGCAGATGCTAAATTAGAAGCAGGTCGCTTAAAAGAGAAGGCGAATCAAGAAATTGCTCAGAATAAAGCTGAGGCTTTGCAAAGTGTTAAGGGCGAGGTGGCAGATTTGACAATTAGTCTAGCTGCTAAAATCATCTCAAAAAACCTTGACAGTCATGCTCATAAGGAACTCATTGATCAGTATATCGATCAGCTAGGAGAAGCCTAATGGACAAGAAAACAGCAAAGGTAATTGAAAAATACAGCATGCCTTTTGTCCAATTAGTAATCGAAAAAGGAGAAGAAGATCAAATCTTTCCGGACTTGTCTCAAATCAAGCAAGTTGCAGAAGAAACAGACTTGCCTTCTTTTTTGGCTCAAGTGGCAGTAGATGAGTCAGATAAGGAAAAAACAGTGCGTTTTTTCCAAGACTCTGTGTCACCATTAATGCAAAACTTTATTCAAGTTCTGATTTACAATCACAGAGCAAATCTTTTTTATGATATTATTGTAGATTGTTTGAATCGACTTGAAAAAGAAACGAATCGATTTGAAGTAACGATTTCTTCAGCTCATCCTTTAACAAATGAACAGAAGGAACGCTTGATTCCGTTGATAGAGAAAAAAATGGCTCTGAAAGTTCGGAGTATCAAGGAACAATTCGATGAAAGTCTCATTGGAGGTTTTGTCATTTTTGCTAATCACAAGACAATTGATGTGAGTATTAAACAACAACTTCGAGTTGTTAAAGAAAATTTGAAATAGAAAGTGGTGTTCTTTTGGCAATTAACGCACAAGAAATCAGCGCTTTAATTAAGCAACAAATTGAAAATTTCAAACCCAATTTTGATGTGTCTGAAACAGGTGTTGTAACCTATATCGGGGACGGAATTGCGCGTGCTCACGGTCTTGAAAATGCCATGAGTGGAGAGCTGTTGATTTTTGAAAACGGCTCTTATGGGATGGCGCAAAACTTGGAGTCTACAGACGTTGGGATTATCATCCTTGGAGACTTTACAGATATTCGTGAAGGTGATACCATTCGCCGTACAGGTAAAATCATGGAAGTCCCTGTGGGTGATAGCCTGATCGGACGTGTTGTCGACCCACTTGGTCGTCCAGTTGATGGTCTTGGAGAAATCCATACTGACAAAACTCGTCCAGTAGAAGCGCCAGCTCCTGGCGTTATGCAACGTAAGTCTGTATCAGAACCATTGCAAACTGGTTTGAAAGCTATTGACGCCCTTGTACCGATTGGTCGTGGTCAACGTGAGTTGATTATTGGTGACCGTCAGACAGGGAAAACAACTATTGCAATTGATACTATCTTGAACCAAAAAGGGCAAGATATGATCTGTATCTATGTAGCGATTGGACAAAAAGAATCAACAGTTCGTACGCAAGTAGAAACACTTCGTCAGTACGGTGCCTTGGACTACACAATCGTTGTGACAGCCTCTGCTTCACAACCATCTCCATTGCTCTTCCTAGCTCCTTATGCTGGGGTGGCTATGGCAGAAGAATTTATGTACCAAGGCAAGCATGTTTTGATCGTTTATGATGATCTTTCAAAACAAGCGGTAGCTTATCGTGAACTTTCTCTCTTGCTTCGTCGTCCACCAGGTCGTGAAGCCTTCCCAGGGGATGTTTTCTACCTCCACAGCCGTTTGCTTGAGCGCTCAGCTAAAGTTTCTGATGAACTTGGTGGTGGTTCAATCACAGCCCTACCATTTATCGAAACGCAAGCAGGAGATATCTCTGCCTATATCGCAACCAACGTAATTTCAATTACAGATGGGCAAATCTTCCTTGGAGATGGTCTCTTTAATGCAGGGATTCGTCCAGCTATTGATGCGGGTTCATCTGTATCTCGTGTAGGTGGTTCCGCTCAAATCAAAGCCATGAAGAAAGTAGCTGGTACACTTCGTATCGACCTTGCTTCATACCGTGAGTTGGAAGCCTTCACTAAGTTCGGTTCGGATTTGGATGCAGCAACGCAGGCTAAGTTGAACCGCGGACGTCGTACGGTAGAAGTATTGAAACAACCAGTTCACAAGCCTTTGCCTGTTGAGAAACAAGTTACCATCCTGTATGCTTTGACACACGGATTCTTGGATGCAGTTCCAGTGAATGACATTGTTCGTTTTGAGGAAGAGTTCCATGATTTCTTTGATGCACAACATCCAGAGATTTTGGAAACCATTCGTGAAACAAAAGACTTGCCAGAAGAATCAGTCTTGGATGCTGCGATTACAGAGTTTCTCAATCAATCCAGCTTCCAATAAGAATAGAGGTGTCAGATGGCAGTATCTCTAAATGATATTAAAACAAAAATCGCCTCAACAAAAAATACTAGTCAAATCACTAATGCTATGCAAATGGTATCGGCTGCCAAGTTAGGTCGCTCTGAAGAAGCAGCGCGCAACTTCCAAATTTACGCTCAAAAGGTTCGTAAACTATTGACAGATATCCTTCATGGAAATGGAGCTGGTGGTTCAACCAATCCTATGTTGATTAGTCGTCCAGTCAAAAAGACAGGATATATTGTCATCACTTCAGACCGTGGCTTGGTTGGAGGTTATAATGTTTCCATCCTTAAAGCCGTTATGGAGTTGAAAGAAGAATACCATCCAGATGGTAAAGGTTTTGAGATCATCTGTATTGGTGGGATGGGAGCTGATTTCTTTAAGGCTCGTGGTATTCAGCCAATCTATGAACTACGCGGCTTGGCAGATCAACCTAGTTTTGATGAAGTTCGTAAAATTATTTCAAAAACGATTGAGATGTACCAAAACGAACTTTTTGATGAATTGTATGTCTGCTACAACCATCATGTTAATACTCTCACAAGTCAAATGCGTGTGGAACAAATGCTTCCGATTGTTGACTTGGATCCAAATGAAGCGGATGAAGAGTATAGCTTGACCTTTGAGTTGGAAACGAGCCGTGATGAGATTCTAGAGCAGTTGTTGCCACAGTATGCTGAAAGTATGATTTACGGGGCTATTATCGATGCCAAGACAGCTGAAAATGCTGCAGGTATGACAGCAATGCAAACGGCGACCGATAATGCCAAAAAGGTCATCAATGATTTGACAATCCAGTATAACCGTGCCAGACAGGCGGCGATTACACAAGAAATTACAGAAATCGTAGCGGGGGCTAGTGCTTTAGAATAGGCTCTAGTCCAGCTCGTATGAAAATGAACTTATACTCAATGAAAATCAAAGAGCAAACTAGGAAGCTAGCCGCAGGCTGTACTTGAGTACGGTAAGGCGACGCTGACGTGGTTTGAATTTGATTTTCGAAGAGTATTAGGACCTAGTTGAGCTAGGAACTGACAGTATCTTATATAGAATAGGAGAAGGAGATGAGTTCAGGTAAAATTGCTCAGGTTATCGGACCTGTTGTAGACGTTTTGTTTGCAGCTGGGGAACCACTTCCTGAGATTAACAATGCACTTGTCGTCTACAAAAATGACGAAAGAAAAACAAAAATCGTCCTTGAAGTAGCCTTGGAGTTGGGTGATGGTATGGTTCGTACTATCGCCATGGAATCAACAGATGGTTTGACTCGTGGAATGGAAGTTTTGGACACAGGCCGTCCAATCTCTGTGCCAGTAGGTAAAGAAACTTTGGGACGTGTCTTCAATGTTTTGGGAGATACCATTGACTTGGATGCTCCTTTCGCTGAAGACGCTGAGCGTCAGCCAATTCATAAGAAAGCTCCAACTTTTGATGAATTGTCTACCTCATCTGAAATCTTGGAAACTGGGATTAAGGTTATCGACCTTCTTGCCCCTTACCTTAAAGGGGGGAAAGTTGGACTCTTCGGTGGTGCCGGAGTTGGTAAAACCGTCTTGATCCAAGAATTGATTCACAATATTGCCCAAGAACACGGTGGTATTTCCGTATTTACTGGTGTTGGGGAACGTACTCGTGAGGGGAACGACCTCTACTGGGAAATGAAAGAATCTGGCGTTATCGAGAAAACAGCTATGGTATTTGGTCAGATGAATGAACCACCAGGAGCCCGTATGCGTGTTGCCCTTACTGGTTTGACAATCGCCGAATACTTCCGTGATGTAGAAGGTCAGGACGTTCTTCTCTTTATCGACAATATCTTCCGTTTCACTCAGGCTGGTTCGGAAGTATCTGCCCTTTTGGGTCGTATGCCTTCAGCCGTTGGTTACCAACCAACGCTTGCTACGGAAATGGGTCAATTGCAAGAACGTATCACATCAACTAAGAAAGGTTCTGTAACCTCTATCCAGGCTATCTATGTGCCAGCGGATGACTATACTGACCCTGCGCCAGCAACAGCCTTCGCTCACTTGGATTCAACGACTAACTTGGAGCGTAAATTGGTACAATTGGGGATTTATCCAGCCGTTGATCCGTTGGCTTCAAGCTCTCGTGCCTTGGCACCTGAGATTGTTGGAGAGGAGCACTATGCAGTTGCTGCTGAAGTCAAACGTGTCCTTCAACGTTACCACGAATTGCAAGATATCATTGCTATCCTTGGTATGGATGAGCTTTCTGATGAAGAAAAGACCTTGGTTGCACGTGCCCGTCGTATCCAATTCTTCTTGTCACAAAACTTCAACGTTGCGGAGCAATTTACTGGCCAACCTGGTTCTTATGTACCAGTAGCAGAAACAGTTCGTGGTTTCAAGGAAATCCTTGATGGTAAACATGACCACTTGCCAGAAGATGCCTTCCGTGGAGTTGGTTCAATTGAAGACGTCATTGCTAAGGCAGAGAAAATGGGATTTTAAGAGGTGATCTATGGCTCAGTTAACTGTCCAGATCGTGACACCAGATGGCCTCGTCTATGATCACCATGCCAGCTTTGTATCGGTACGAACTCTGGATGGTGAGATGGGGATCTTGCCACGACATGAAAATATGATTGCGGTTTTAGCGGTTGATGAAGTAAAGGTAAAACGAATCGATGATGATACTCATGTGAACTGGATTGCAGTGAACGGAGGGATTATCGAGATTGCCAATGACATCATTACCATCGTAGCAGACTCAGCAGAACGCGCTCGTGATATCGATATCAGTCGTGCAGAACGTGCGAAACTTCGCGCTGAACGTGAAATCGAAGAAGCTCAAGACAAGCACTTAATTGACCAAGAACGACGCGCTAAGATTGCTCTTCAACGTGCCATTAACCGTATCAATGTCGGAAATAAATTATAATCAAAAAATGAACTTGAAACTCAAGTTCATTTTTTTTTAATGTGGGAAGTTGATGCAAACTGCTTCAGGAACATGGAAGTCGTTAGAAAGCTCCGCAAGACGGCCAGTTTCAGGATTGCGCTTAAAGACGGTTGCATTATCAGAATCTTGGTGAACAGCAATGAGAAACTCTTGATCAGGAGTTAGGTCGAAATCACGTGGATTTTGTCCATGTGTTGGTACGATCTCTAATAATTCCAGACTGCCATCAGCGAGGATTGTATAGACGGCAATGGAATCATGACCTCGATTGGATGCATAAAGGTATTTACCATCTTTTGAAAGACGAATGGCTGCAGTAGCATTGAAATCCTCGTATCCATCTGGTAAGGTTGAAATGACTTGCATGCGTTCAAATTCACCAACCCCATCGTAAATCAAGACTTCAATGGTACTATTAAGTTCGCAAATGAGATAGGCAATCTTATAGTGATGGTGGAAAACGATGTGGCGAGCACCTGCCCCAGGCTGGCTGTGATAGGTAGAGAGTTTACTTAGTTTTCCTTCTGGGCTAACATCATAGGTCGTCACCTCGTCAGTACCTAGATCACATGTGACGAGATACTGATCAGGTGTTAGATCCGTAAAGTGTACATGTGGAGAAGTTTGGTTTTCATGAGGACCTTGTCCGCTATGCTGATCCAGATCCGTTTGGATGAGGCTACCATCCGTTTGACGCTTATAAACCAGAACTTGACCTTTATGATAATTGGCTCCGTAAACGAGACTACGCTTTTCATCCACTGCAATATAACAATGGGGAGCGCCTTCTTCAACCACATGATTTAACAAAGTACCATCTGTCTTGTAGGCAGCGATTCCACCCAAGTCATTCTGGCTTCCTACGGTGTATAAATGTTGTTGTTGGTCAAAGGCAAGGTAAGTCGGACTTGGTTCAGCGGCAAAGAGTTCAAGATTTGCAAGCTGGCCTGTTTCTGTATCAAAATCTGCCTTGTAAATCCCTTTAGATAAGCGACGAGTATAAGTTCCAAAATAAACAGTTTCTTTCATGTCCATACCTCTTAATAATGATAAGTTCATTATACCACAAAATGACAGTCTGGAAGTGTTCATTTAATCTATGTAAGCACTTTAATAAGAGTTATTTTAAATTAAAAATGGTATAATGAGAGAATGACAGAAAGGATGTATTTATGGAACATAAAGAGAAACATTTTAGCCTATCTTGGTTTTTTAAGTGGTTTTTAGATAATAAAGCCATCACTGTATTTTTAGTAACCTTGTTACTGGGGCTAAACATTTTTATTCTAAGTAAGATTAGTTTTATCTTTTTACCTGTTTTGGATTTTTTAGGGGTTGTCATGTTGCCAGTTATTTTATCTGGTTTACTTTACTATCTCCTCAATCCGATTGTTGACTGGATGGAGAAACACAAGATCAATCGCGTTCTTGCTATCAGTATAGTTTTTGTCATTATTGGACTTTTTATCATTTGGGGTCTGGCAGTCGCTATTCCAAATCTGCAACGCCAAGTCTTAAATTTTGCGAAGAATGTGCCGACTTATCTTAAGGATGCTGATATGGTTATCAATGACCTTGTAACCAAACGCTTGCCAGATGATTTTAGACCTCAGTTGGAGCAGGTTCTTGCAAATGTTTCTACAGAAGCAACGATATGGGCCAGCAAAATTTCTTCTCAAGCCGTCAACTGGGTCAGCGCCTTTATCAGTAGTGTTTCTCAGGTGATTGTAGCGGTCATTATCGTACCCTTTATGCTCTTCTATCTCTTGCGCGATGGAAAAGGTTTGCGAGATTATTTGACTAAGTTTATTCCAACGAAGTTAAAAGAACCTGCGGGTGAAGTCCTATCGGATGTCAATAAACAGTTGTCAAACTATGTTAGAGGACAGGTTACAGTTGCTATTATTGTAGCCATCATGTTTATTATTTTCTTTAAGATTATTGGTCTCAGATATGCTGTGACTCTTGGTATTACGGCTGGTATCCTCAATCTAGTACCTTACCTGGGTAGTTTCCTTGCCATGCTTCCTGCCCTTGTTTTAGGTTTAATCGCAGGACCTGTCATGCTCTTGAAAGTAGTCATTGTCTTTATCGTGGAACAAACGATTGAAGGACGCTTCGTATCGCCTCTTATTTTAGGTAGTCAGCTCAATATTCATCCCATCAATGTTCTCTTTGTTCTCCTAACTTCAGGATCTATGTTTGGTATTTGGGGAGTCTTACTGGGAATTCCAGTCTATGCCTCAGCTAAGGTGGTCATCTCTGCTTTCTTTAACTGGTATAAAAAAGTCAGCGGTCTGTATGAAGAAGGGGAGGAAATCAAGAGTGAACAATAGTCAACGCATGCTCCAGGCTTTGGATGAACAGGATTTAACCAAAGCGGATCAGTATTTTCATAAAGCCCTCGAAACGGATTCGACCGAAGTTCTCTACGAACTAGCTAGTTATCTTGAAGGAATCGGCTTTTATCCCCAAGCTAAGGAAATCTATCTAAACATCGTGTCAGAATTTCCAGAAGTGAATCTGAACTTAGCTAGCATTGCTAGCGAGGATGGCAATGTTGAGGAAGCTTTTGCTTACCTTGAGGCAATCACACCTGATAGTGATTGGTATGTATCGGCTTTGGCCTTGAAGGCTGACCTCTATCAGTTGGAAGGATTGACAGATGTAGCGCGTGAAAAGTTACTGGAAGCCCTAAAATACTCAGATGATCCCTTATTAGTTTTTGGTCTGGCTGAGTTGGATAGTGAGTTAGGAAATTATCAGGAAGCCATTCAGGGCTATGCTCAATTAGACAATCGCTCCATCTACGAGCAAACGGGTGTCTCAACCTATCAGCGAATCGGCTACGCTTATGCCCAGTTAGGCAAGTTTGAAGCTGCTACAGAATTCTTAGAAAAAGCTTTAGAACTAGAATACGATGACCAAATTGCCTTTGAACTGGCTAGTCTTTACTTTGACCAAGAAGAGTATCAAAAATCTGTTCTTTACTTTAAGCAGATTGATACCATTTCACCAGATTTTGAAGGATATGAGTATGGTTATAGTCAAGCTTTGCACAAGGAACATCAGATAGAAGAAGCTCTCCGTATCGCTAAACAAGGTTTGGAGAAAAATCCATTTGAAACTCGGCTCTTACTAGCTGCTTCTCAGTTTTCGTATGAATTGCATGATCCTAATAGCGCAGAGCAGTTTCTCCTTACTGCCAAAGAAGATGCAGAAGATACAGAAGAGATTCTTCTTCGTCTCGCAACCATTTATATGGAACAAGAGCGGTTTGAGGATATTATCGCTCTCCAAAGTCAAGAACCTGAAAACGCCCTGACCAAGTGGATGATTGCACGTTCTTACCAGGAAATCGAGGATTTAGATAAGGCATATGAGCTCTATCAAGAACTGTCATCTGACCTTAAGGATAATCCAGAGTTTCTGGAGCAATATACTTATCTCTTACGTGAATTGGGGTATTTTGAAGAAGCCAAGATGCAAGCAGAGGTATATTTAAAACTGATTCCAGATGATGTTCAGATGCAAGAACTGCTAGAAACACTTTAAAAATATCCTATAAAGCAAAACTGTATCTAGTCATTTTGATGGATACGGTTTTTTTATTTTCAAAAAGAAATAGAATTTTTTTACAATAACCCTTGCTAAATTGTTTATTTATGCTATAATAGGAACAATTATTTTTAGGAGGTACAGTATGTCTTATTTGTTTGAGATATTACCGAGTTTATTGAGCGGTGCAAGCATGACTTTACAGGTTTTTGTACTGGTCTTGATTTTTTCTATTCCCTTGGGCGTTTTGATTGCTTTTGCCTTGCAAGTCCATTGGAAGCTCCTCCATTATCTGATCAACATTTATATCTGGATCATGCGGGGAACACCCTTGCTCTTGCAATTGATCTTTATCTATTATGTGCTCCCAAATATTGGGATTCGTTTGGATCGCCTTCCTGCGGCTATTATTGCCTTTGTTTTGAATTATGCAGCTTACTTTGCTGAAATCTTCCGTGGGGGGATTGATGCTATTCCTAAGGGTCAATATGAGGCTGCTAAGGTCTTGAAGTTTAGCCCTTTTGCCACAGTGCGCTATATTATCTTACCACAGGTGACCAAAATTGTTCTTCCTAGTGTATTTAATGAAGTCATGAGTTTGGTCAAGGATACTTCTTTGGTCTATGCCTTAGGTATTTCAGATTTGATTTTGGCTAGTCGTACTGCAGCCAACCGTGATGCTAGTCTGATTCCTATGTTCTTGGCAGGAGCAATTTACTTGATTTTGATTGGTATTGTGACTATCCTTGCCAAAAAAGTTGAGAAGAAGTACAGTTACTATAGATAGGAGGTTGCCATGTTAGAATTACGAAACATCAACAAGGCCTTTGGTGGCAAACAAATCTTAACTAATTTCAGCCTATCAATTCCTGAAAAGCAAATCCTGGCAATCGTAGGTCCATCAGGAGGTGGCAAGACCACCTTGTTACGTATGCTAGCTGGATTGGAAACAATCGATTCTGGAAAAATCTACTATAACGGCGAATCGCTGGCTATAGATGAACTAGAAAAGCGCAACCTACTAGGATTTGTCTTCCAAGATTTTCAACTTTTCCCTCATTTATCAGTTCTGGACAATTTGACCCTATCGCCTGTGAAAACTATGGGAATGAAGCAGGAAGAGGCCGAGAAGAAGGCACGTGGACTCTTGGAACAGTTAGGACTAGCAGGGCATGCAGATGCTTATCCCTTCTCACTATCAGGTGGGCAAAAGCAGCGGGTGGCTTTGGCGCGTGCTATGATGATTGACCCAGAAATCATTGGTTACGATGAACCAACTTCTGCCTTGGATCCAGAATTACGCTTGGAAGTGGAAAAACTGATTTTGCAAAATAGGGAACTTGGGATGACGCAAATTGTGGTTACCCACGATTTACAATTCGCTGAAAATATTGCGGATGTATTATTAAAAGTAGAGCCTAAATAGGAGGAAAAATGATGAAAAAATTGATGCTTGTATTAGTCAGTCTAATGACTGCTTTGTTCTTAGTAGCTTGTGGGAAAAATTCTAGTGAAACTAGTGGAGATAATTGGTCTAAGTACGAGTCTAACAAGTCTATTACCATTGGATTTGATAGTACTTTTGTTCCAATGGGATTTGCTCAGAAAGATGGTTCCTATGCAGGATTTGATATTGATTTAGCTACAGCTGTTTTTGAAAAATACGGAATTACGGTAAATTGGCAACCGATTGATTGGGATTTGAAAGAAGCTGAATTGACAAAAGGAACGATTGATCTGATTTGGAATGGCTATTCCGCTACAGACGAACGTCGTGAAAAGGTAGCATTCAGTAACTCATATATGAAGAATGAGCAGGTATTGGTTACTAAGAAATCGTCAGGTATCACGACTGCAAAAGATATGACTGGAAAGACTTTGGGAGCTCAAGCTGGTTCATCTGGTTATGCGGACTTTGAAGGAAAGCCAGCGATTTTGAAGGATATTGTCGCTAATAATGAAGCGAATCAATACCAAACCTTTAATGAAGCCTTGATTGATTTGAAAAACGATCGAATTGACGGCCTATTGATTGATCGTGTCTATGCAAACTATTATTTAGAAGCAGAAGGCGTTTTAAACGATTATAATGTCTTTACAGTTGGACTAGAAACAGAAGCTTTTGCAGTTGGAGCACGTAAGGAAGATACAACTCTGGTTAATAAGATAAATGAAGGATTTTCTAGTCTTTACAAGGATGGTAAGTTCCAAGAAATCAGTCAAAAATGGTTTGGAGAAGATGTGGCAACCAAAGAAGTACAAGAAGGAAAGTGAAATAAAATAGTGGATGAGACTGCGTTTTGATTAGCAAAACGTAGTCTTTTTATCAATTGGGAAAGCGCATGATAGCCATTTAATATAGCGTATTAAATCTGGAATAGTATACTGTGACTTCTAAAACATTGCTAGAAATTGATTTGACTTTTCCAATCAATTTGTTCAGATTTTATTTCATTTCACTATATTCTGGAAAGATTTTCTAAATTTTTTCCTCAAATTGAGTCTCTTTTCTTATCAAAAAATCCTCTGGCAAAACCAGAGGATAAGGGTTTATTTCATTGTTGGGAAAAGCAATACGTCACGGATAGTAGTTGTATCTGTGAGGAGCATGCAGAGGCGGTCAATACCGATTCCCAAACCACCTGTTGGTGGCATACCGTATTCAAGAGCCTCAATGTAGTCGTAGTCGATACCTGTTGCTTCGTCGTCACCAAGTTCTTTAGCTTTTGCTTGGGCTTCAAAACGGCTAAGTTGGTCGATTGGGTCGTTCAACTCGGTAAAGGCATTACCGTATTCTTTAGTCATGATGAAGAGCTCGAAACGGTCGGTAAAGCGCTCGTCTTCAGGATTTTTCTTAGCGAGTGGAGACACAGCTACTGGATGTCCATAGACAAAGGTTGGTTGAATCAAGGTTTCTTCAACGTACTCTTCAAAGAAAGCGTTGATGATGTGACCGACTTCAGTGTAGTGTTTCTCAACTGGAACTTTCTTCTCAGCAGCGATAGCTTTAGCTTCCTCGAAGGTCATTTCTTGCCAGAAATCTACACCAGTAATTTCCTTGATAGCATCCACCATGTGAACGCGTTTAAATGATTCGTTGATCTTAATTTCAGTTCCTTGATAGTTTACTGAACCATCCCCCTTAACTGCCTTAGCAGCGTGTTGGATAATGCCCTCAGTCAAATCCATGATGTCTTGGAAATCTGCATAAGCTTGATAAACTTCGATAGAAGTGAACTCAGGGTTATGAGTGGCGTCCATTCCTTCGTTACGGAAGATACGCCCAATCTCGTAAACACGTTCCATACCACCAACGATGAGGCGTTTCAAGTGAAGCTCAGTTGCGATACGAAGTACCATGTCAATGTTTTGGGCATTGTGGTGAGTGATAAATGGACGAGCAGCAGCCCCACCAGCTTCATTATGAAGAACAGGTGTTTCCACTTCAAGGAAGCCTTTTTGGTCAAGGTAACGACGGATTTCAGAGATGATTTTTGAACGAGTGACAAAGCGCTCAAAACTTTCACGGTTAGAGATCAAGTCAAGGTAACGTTTACGGTAAATTGTTTCAACGTCAGTTAAACCGTGGAATTTCTCAGGAAGCGGGCGAAGTGCTTTAGACAAGTGTGTGATGTGAGTTGCCTTGATAGAAAGTTCTCCCATATCTGTACGCATCACTTCACCTTCGACACCAAGGAAGTCACCGAGGTCAGCCTTTTTGAAGATTTCGTAGTTTTCTTCACCGACTTCGTCTTTACGAACGTAGATTTGGATTTGACCTTCTCGGTCTTGAAGATGGGCAAAACCGACTTTACCTTTACCACGTTTGGTTACTAAGCGACCTGCAATTGTAGCAGTTTCGTTTAATTCATGTAATTGTTCTTTATCAAGTTCTGCAAATTTGTCTTTTAGTTCTTGAGAGTTAGCAGTACGTTCAAAACGTTTTCCGAAGGGATCGATTCCTTGTTCACGGAGCGCAGCCATTTTTTCACGGCGAACGATCTGCTGGTCATTTAGTTCTTCCATATGTTCTATAGACATGGGTTCCTCCTAATTTTACTCAAAATTGAATACGATGAGTCATTTTTTACGATACTCCCATTTTATCATAAATAGCAGAGAAATTCACGGATATTCTTTGAAAACTAAAAAGAACTTAACCATTAAGATCAAGTTCCATTATTTTTCTTGATAGGAAGTATCATTCCATCTTTCCAGAGTGAAGGTTTCAAAATCCTCGGTTTCTAAAACTGTTAGACTAGCATTTGCTAAACCTCCATCTTTTCGAAGAAGGGGTTCTTTATAACCTAAAAGTGTTCGAAGGCTAGCAGTGAGATTTGCCCCATGACCGACGATTAGAATGTTTTCAGCCGGACTTCCTTTCAGAGATTTGATAAATTGAATAGTACGCTGGGTCGTAGAGTAGAGGGATTCCGCTTCAAACATCTTCGTATCAAACTGAGCCAGATTTGAACGAAAAGCCTTGATTTGTTGTGGATAGATGGCATTGAGCGTTGCGATTTTTAAACCTTCAAGTTTTCCAAGTTGCCATTCGCGCAGGTCAGGAATACTTTCTAAAGGACAGGGTGTCTGGAGTTGACTTTGGATAATTTCAGCAGATTTGACCGCTCGAGGTAAATCACTTGAATAAATCTTATCAAAAGGTATTTCCTTGAGATACTGGCCAAGTTGCTTTAGGATATCAATAGACTCTGGAAGAAGGGGAGAGTCCCCACTAGCACCTTGAAAACGTCCTTCAAGATTCCAGAGAGTGCGACCATGACGAACAAAATAGAGTTTCATTACTTACTGTCCTCCAAGATATCTGCAAAATCCGCTTTTACAAAGCTGGCCAAGTCTCGAGGGCGTACGATGATACTATGTCCGACTTCCCCAGCAGAGACGATCATTTGGTCCAAATCCAAAGCAGTCTGATCAATAAAAATTGGATAATTGTGTTTTTGGCGAATGCCGACAGGGTTATTTGCCCCATGAATGTAGCCTGTCGTTTTTTCCAAGTCCTTCTGTGGAATCATGCTCACCTTTTTATTGCCAGAAACCTTTGCTAGTTTTTTCTCGGCGAGGTGTTCTGTTATGGGAAGGATTCCGATAATTGGCCCCGTTTTGTCCCCTAATAAAGCCAAGGTTTTAAAGATATGTGTTCGATCATACTCTGAAGGAAGTTCACCCTCAAGCGCATTGATTTGAATACCAGTATGGTCAATCCCTGCCTTGGTCAAGATCTGCTCGACCAAGGTTTTTTTAATCTTAACTTTCTTTGCCATTATTTATACTTATCCTCCAGCTGGCTCATCCAGATACCAAGCCAAATGCCAAGCGCAAAGAAGAAGGCAATTAGAACATAACTCACAATAGAAAGCCCAGTGTATTGGATACTTTCAGCATTTCCAGCATTTGGAATCAAAATTAAGAGAGTACTCGACAGTACAATTCCAATAATAAAGTGATAAACACGAGAGTGATAGTTGTTCAAGGCGTGGTCCATTAATTTTGAAAAGATAATGAGAGTTGCTCCTGCACCAATCCCGATAGGAAGGAAGGTACCAAATAAATCAAAAGTCTTAAAACCAGTCAGCATTGGAGCGTACAGTCCCAAAATCAAAAGTAGATTTGACGGACTTAAACCAGGCACCAAGACACCAAGAGCTAAAAGAACACCTGCCAAGATGAAGTTTACAAAACTAGCACTGAGTGAACCTACAACAAAATTTAAAGCGTAGAGGCCCAATCCTGAAAGGATAAAGGTAGTCCAGAACCAGACTAGGTCAATCTTATCACGATCAGACTCCCGAGTAGATTCTTTAAGGAGGCTAGGAACTGTACCGATGATAGCTCCAGCAAAGCTCCACAAAACATAGACTTGATAGTTTTCTAGCAAATACTCGATTGGATAGGAAAACAAACCAATGCCTAGCAACATCCCGATAGCTACTGGGATAAAGTAAAGGACATTCTCTTTAAAATCCTTAAAGGGATGAGCCAGAAAGCCAATCATTCGCTCGTAAATACCCAAAATAGCTGCTAAAACACCGCCAGAAATTCCCGGTAGGATAAATCCTAATGCGATGACGATTCCTTTAATAACTCGTGCAATCCATGAAAACATAATAAAATCCTCAATTTCATAAAATTCTTTCTCTATGCTATCAATTATAACACAGACAGGGAGAAAATGAAAAAACAAGTGAAAAAGTTTGTTATTTTCACTTGTTTTATGGCCTTAAAAATAGTTTTCTGAAGGTTTCTTCCTTGTCTTTGTCAGTAGAAATCAGATTGATGTCCAAATGATGTTCAAATCCTGCAATTCTCCCCTTAGAAGTGTACTGGTGGAGATCGTAGTCCAGATCGGTATTTGGTTTAGTTTCAAAATAACCAGAGTCGGTTCCATAGGAAGGGATCCAAATAGCAGTGAACTTATCTGTATTGATACTATGCTCTTGCATGAAGTAAACCCCAACGTAGATACCGATGTTTTTAGCACCGAGAGTTGCTAGTTTGGAACGAAAGGCCTCAACACCTTCGTTCATATCGGACATTGTTTTTTCTTCAACATCTAACCAGTAGTAGCTAGGATTGTAGGGAGAAGCAGCGTTGTAGAAGACTTCAGCAGCCTTCTCCATTTCTTCCTTATTTTTTCCAGCTACATAGGCATAAACCCCCACAGGGACATTCCGTTTTTGGAATTCTGATATGTGATTTTTATAAGCTTTATCGACACCATTGATAAAGGCAGCATCATTTGCTTCAGTATGCTGAGCCCCATTGTGCACGCGAACGATAACACCAGAAATGTTTTGAGCCAAGGTGTCGTAGTTAATCTCCTCAGGTCTTTGCCAACCAGAGACGTCGATAATGGGTTTGTCAAGATTATGCAAGGCTTGTGTTTCAACTTGAAGAGCATTTGGTTTAGTTTTGATAGGATGGTCCTCAAAACTTGGTTTGTTGAGGAGTAAAATCGCTATGAAAATTCCAAATAAACTAAAAATAATAGCAGGATGAATTTGTTTTCTCATATTTATTTAGTTTATCGTAAAAATTTAAAAAAATCAAAGGAAACAGTTTAGAAATGTAGACAAGTAGGGGAGATTTTCAGGAAAGCACCTGTTTGTTTGTTCTTTAAAAGTAAAATTATGGTATAATATAAGGGAATTTTTACAGAAAAGAGAATAGTATGTCAAATTATGCCATTATTTTAGCAGCGGGTAAGGGTACTCGCATGAAATCAGATCTTCCCAAAGTACTTCATAAAGTAGCAGGAATTTCGATGTTGGAACACGTTTTTCGTAGTGTTGGTGCTATTCAACCTGAAAAAACAGTTACTGTAGTTGGTCACAAGGCGGAGCTAGTTGAGCAAGTCTTGGCTGGTCAGACAGACTTTGTTACCCAATCAGAACAACTAGGAACAGGGCATGCTGTCATGATGGCAGAGCCCATTCTCCAAAATCGCACTGGGCACACCTTGGTTATCGCTGGGGATACTCCTCTGATTACAGGTGAAAGCTTGAAAAACCTCTTGGATTTCCATATCAATCACAAAAATGTGGCGACTATTTTAACAGCTGAAGCGGCAGATCCTTTCGGATACGGTCGAATCGTCCGTAACGATAACGCTGAAGTTCTTCGTATTGTTGAGCAGAAAGATGCCACAGACTTTGAAAAACAAATCAAGGAAATCAATACTGGAACTTATGTTTTTGATAACCAACGTCTTTTTGAAGCTCTTAAAAATATCAACACCAACAATGCTCAAGGTGAATACTATATTACCGATGTGATTGGGATTTTCCGTGAAGCTGGTGAAAAGGTTGGTGCCTATACTCTGAAAGACTTTGATGAAAGTCTTGGGGTAAATGACCGTGTAGCTCTTGCGACTGCAGAAGCAGTGATGCGTCGCCGTATCAATCACGCTCACATGGTCAATGGTGTCAGCTTTGTTAATCCAGAAGCAACTTACATCGACATTGATGTCGAGATTGCTCCTGAAGTCCAAATCGAAGCCAATGTTACCTTGAAAGGTCAGACGAAGATTGGGGCAGAGACTATTTTAACAAATGGAACTTATATCGTAGATAGTACCATTGGCTCTGGAGTCGTGATTACGAACTCTATGATTGAGGAAAGTAGTGTTGCGGACGGTGTGACAGTTGGTCCTTATGCCCATATCCGTCCAGGTTCAAGCCTAGCTTCCCAAGTTCACATTGGAAACTTCGTAGAAGTTAAAGGTTCTTCAATCGGTGAAAATACCAAGGCGGGTCATTTGACTTATATTGGAAACTGCGAAGTGGGTAGCCATGTTAACTTTGGTGCTGGTACCATTACAGTAAACTATGACGGGAAAAACAAATACAAGACTGTTATCGGTAACAATGTCTTTGTTGGCTCAAACTCAACCATTATTGCTCCAGTTGAATTAGGTGACAATTCTCTCGTTGGAGCTGGTTCAACCATTACCAAGAATGTTCCAGCTGATGCCATTGCGATTGGTCGTGGACGACAAGTTAACAAAGACGAGTACGCAACACGCTTACCTCATCATCCCAAGAACCAGTAGGAGTTTGTCATGGAATTTGAAGAAAAAACGATTAGTCGGAAGGAAATCTATCAAGGTCCTATTTTCAAACTAGTACAAGATCAGGTGGAACTACCAGAAGGAAAGGGGACTGCTCAACGTGACTTGATTTTTCACAATGGGGCTGTTTGTGTACTAGCTGTGACAGCTAAGGACAAAATTGTCCTCGTTAAGCAATACCGAAAGGCTATTGAGGCGGTCTCTTATGAGATTCCTGCAGGTAAACTGGAAATTGGTGAAAATGCAGATCCAATGGCAGCGGCACTTCGTGAATTGGAAGAAGAAGTTGCCTACACTGGTAAATTAGAACTGTTGTACGATTTCTATTCTGCGATTGGTTTTTGCAACGAAAAATTAAAACTCTACCTTGCTAGTGATTTGGTCAAGGTGCAAAATCCTCGCCCACAAGATGATGATGAAACCTTGGAAGTCCTAGAAGTAAGTCTAGAGGAAGCCAAAAACCTGATCCAGTCAGGTCATATCTGTGATGCCAAGACCATTATGGCGATTCAGTACTGGGAACTACAAAAGAAATAGAGGAGCAACCCATGGGAAAACCTTTATTAACAGATGAAATAATTGAACGTGCCAACCGAGGTGAGAAAATCTCAGGACCACTTCTTCAAGATGATGAGGAAACAAAGATCCTACCAACGTCTTCACAACATTTTGGTAATTCACGTTCTAGAGACCACGGCTTTAGTCGAGATACCTTAACAATCGAAGTAGAGCCAACGATTCACAAGAGTCGCCGAATTGAGAACACCAAGAGAAATGGTTTTAATTCAAAACTCAATCGTATCTTGTTTGCAGTCATACTACTCTTGATTTTGTTAATTTTAGCGATGAAACTCTTGTAATTGGAAAGGACATCAAATGAAAATTGGAATCATTGCAGCAATGCCAGAAGAGCTCGTACACTTGACTCAAAATTTAGATAGAGCGCAAGAAGTCCAAGTTCTCGGAAATACCTACTATACTGGCACTGTTGGTAATACTCAAGTTGTCCTAGTTCAGAGTGGGATTGGGAAGGTCATGTCGGCTATGAGTGTAGCTGTTCTAGCTGACCATTTCCAAGTAGAAGCCATCATCAATACAGGTTCTGCAGGTGCACTTGCAGAAGGGATCGCTGTCGGTGATGTAGTAATCGCGGATAAACTGGCCTACCATGATGTGGATGTGACTGCATTTGGCTATGCTTATGGTCAGATGGCTGGTCAACCTCTTTACTTTGAATCAGATCAGAAGTTTATCACTAGAATTAAAGAAAACTTATCTCAATTAGAGCAGACATGGCACCTAGGCTTGATTGCTACAGGGGACAGTTTTATAGCTGGAGATGATAAGATTGCTAGTATCAAATCTCACTTCCCTGAAGTTTTAGCAGTGGAGATGGAAGGGGCTGCTATTGCTCAGTCGGCGCAGGCTCTTGACCTACCTTTCCTCGTCATTCGTGCTATGAGTGACAATGCCAATCACGAAGCCTCGATCTCTTTTGATGAGTTTATCATTGAAGCTGGACGTCGTTCTGCTCAAGTCTTACTAGCCTTTTTAAAGGCCTTGGATTAAGCGGAAATTTGACAGTTTATCTAGCTTATGATAAGATTTAAATAAAGAAAAGCTAGAAAACGTTTCAGAGGATATTATGAGTATTGAAATGACCGTCAGTGAGATTGCAGAGGTCTTAGGACTATCTCGTCAAGCAATCAACAATCGTGTCAAAGAACTTCCAGAAGAGGACACAAAAAAAAATGACAAAGGTGTAACTGTAGTTACTCGAAGTGGTTTAATCAAGCTAGAAGAAATCTATAAAAAAACAATTTTTGAAGATGAACCAGTCAGTGAAGATGTCAAACAACGCGAACTGATGGAAATCTTGGTTGATGAGAAAAATGCTGAAATTCTTCGATTGTATGAGCAACTCAAGGCCAAAGACCAGCAGTTAGCAGAAAAAGATGAGCAGATGCGCATCAAAGATCGCCAGATTGCTGAAAAGGACAAACAGTTGGACCAACAGCAACAGTTAACTCTTCAAGCTATGAAGGATCAAGAAAGCTTGAAACTCGAGTTGGACCAAGCAAAAGAAGAAGTCCAAGCAACCAAAAAAGGCTTTTTTGCTCGCCTTTTTGGAGGAAAATAAAGAAGCTGTTTGGGTTATTCACTAACCTAATGGCTTCTTTTATTATTTATAGTTTAATTTGAATAGTAATTGAGGTAAAACATGGAAAAATTAAGAGACTATATCGCCTTTGATTTGGAATTCAATCAACATGAAGGGGTTACCCATTTAATTCAAGTATCAGCAATTCGCTTTCAAGATGGACAAGAAAGCGCTGCTTTTGATTCTTATGTTCATACCAAAGTACCTTTAAAGAGTTTTATCAATGGTTTGACTGGAATCACAGCTGAAACTTTGAAAGATGCGCCAAAAGTAGAAAAAGTTTTAAAAGACTTTCAGGCATTTGTTGGCAACTTACCTATCGTAGGTTACAATGCAGCTAAGAGTGATTTGCCTATTCTCTTGGAGCATGGTATTGATTATCGTGACCAGTATAAGGTTGATGTATATGATGAGGCTTTTGAACGCCGTAGTTCTGACCTACACGGAATAGCAAATCTTAAATTACAAACTGTTGCGAATTTTTTAGGCTTTCACGGGAAGTCACATAATAGTTTAGAGGATGCCCGCATGACGGCGCGTGTTTACGAAGCTTTTTTGGAATCGGATGAAGGAAAGCTATTATTAGAAGACCAGAGTAGTTTTTCTATGAATCCCTTTAATAGCTTAGACTTATCTCAATTTTTAGACTAGGAGTGCCTAATGAAACCTGAAAAACCTAAAAAACTAGGTTTTAGGAAAATTTACCTCAACCTAGATAAAGTTCTTTTCCTCTTTTTCTTAATTTTCATGATGGTGGAATATCTGTGGCTACCTCTCAATTCTTGGCTTGCTGGTCTTTTACTCAGCCAAACAGGCTATTTGTTTATTTCTTACAATAATATTTTTGCCATTATCACGAGTTCTCCTTTAATCAGTCTGGCCTTTCTCGTCTTGATTGTAATCAATCTTTTGGTGGCCTATTTCCAGATTTGCCTCCTCTTTATTGGGGCGCGTCACCTTCTCTACCACGAAAAGAGAACCTTGATTGAGTACAGTCGCAAAGTTTTCCAGCAAAGTTTTCTGTTCATGAAACGCTTGAGCTTCTGTAAGATGGCCTTTGTATTCTTCTACGTAGCCATGCTCTTTCCTTTCATCAGGAAAATTTTAAAAATTTATTACTTAAATAAAATCGTTATTCCAGACTTTATTGTGACTTATCTGGAAGACAAGTACTGGCTAGTGGGCTTGATGATTTTTGCCTCTGCTTGGATTTTGCTCTATGTGTCTGTCCGACTTATGTTTGCCCTTCCGAAGATTCTCTTTGAAAAGAGGACTGTGAGAGAAGGAGTAAAATATAGCCTACAAAAGACAAAAAAACAAGTTCTCTTTTATGCTTGGAACTTGCTACTCATTATTATTAAAACCTATCTCTTTTTCTTCCTTCTCTTGACTCCCTTGCTAATAGGACAGATTGTAATTGACAATTTAACACAGAAAGAATCACTGATTCTTGGAGTTATCAACTTTGTCTTGATAAAAAACATCCACTATATGGCCTTGACCTATTTCCTTGTTAAGTTTGTCTCCTTTTTGACCGGTGAGGAACTGGAGATTATACCAAGAAGAAAGAAAGACCATTTGATGAGATGGGGAGTTATGGGCTGCGCTAGTATCTTTTTTGCGCTGGAAGGTTATATCTATCTGGAAGCTCCTGTGACAAATACTCCTTTAGTCATTTCACATAGGGGCGTTTCAAATAAAAATGGTGTACAAAACACTGTACAATCTTTGGAAAAAACAGCGCAACTAAAACCAGATTTGATTGAAATGGATGTACAGGAGACCAAAGATGGTCAGTTTGTGATGATGCATGACGCCAATCTTAAGAACTTAGCAGGTATCAATGCCAGACCTCAAGACTTGACTTTGGAGGAGTTGACAGGGTTAGATATTTCTGAAAATGGCTATCGAACCAAAATATCTAGTTTTGATGACTATCTCAATCGCGCGAATGAACTTCATCAAAGATTGTTGATTGAAATCAAAACCAGTAAAAAAGACAGTCCACAAATGATGGAACGTTTTCTAGAGAAGTATGGAACGATTATCAAGCAGTATGGTCATCAGATGCAATCACTAGACTATCATGTGATTGACCAAGTTTTGAAATATGATTCGACTATTCCAGCTTATTTCATCTTGCCTTATAATAGTATTTTCCCAAAAACCAAGGCAACTGGCTATACCATGGAGTATTCAACATTGGATGAATATTTTGTCACTAAACTTTGGTATACAGAACAAAAGCTTTACGTATGGACCATCAATAGCTCTGACGCACTTGATAAATCGTTGCAGTTGTCAGTGGATGGGATGATTACAGATGACATGGAGATGCTACAGGAGACTTTAGCAGCAGCTCAGGAAGATCCAGAATACACCGATCTCCTTTTGAAAAAAGCTACGGAGTTTTTTAATTTCTAACATAGAAAAAAAGGAGAAGTGAACCTTCCTCCTTTTTCTGTAGGTGATTAGAATGGTAATTTTCCAGCGAAAGCACCTAATTTTTTCTTAGTCGTTTCGTCGATTTGTTCTAGAGCAGCGTTGATGGCTTGAACGGTCATATCAGACAAGGTTTCTAGGTCTTCTGGATCTACAACTGCTGGGTTAAAGTCAATGCTGACCACCTTTTTGTCTCCAGTTAAAGTTGCTTGGACAAGGTCTTGAGCAGATTTTCCAACAAATTGCATAGCAGCGAGTTCTGCTTGACTTTGTTCCATTTGTTTTTGAAGTTTTTGTGCTTGGCGCATCATGTTTTGCATGTTCATCATAAGATTTTTAAGATTCCTTTCGTATCAAGGCTTTGAGCCTTGTTTTATAAATTTTTTTGCCATTTTTTGCCCTAGAAGTTGTCAAAAGCATTGGCGACTTCTTTTTGTTGAGTTGGGAATAAGTGAGAATAGATGTTGATAGTTGTATTAATGCTACTGTGTCCAAGTCGTTTCATAAGTGTAAAAAATATAGAATCTTTTCCCTCACCGTTTCTGAGTCCTTTTGAAATTAGAAACGCTGCATGTGAGTGTCGGAAATCGTGATTACGAATCATTTTTAATGACGCAGGTATTCTTTTTTTCAATTTAATCTTTTGATTAGAAACCATTGGAGCAGTCAGTTGTAAAGGACTGTCTTGAAAGATTTGTAAGTTTTCTGTATTGTCCGTAAACTCTACTAATAGGTGAGCTTGTTTTTCTTTCCATTGCGTTAGTTCTTGAACGAATGCTTTATGAATGTAAATTCGACGTATAAAAAGCACCACGCTTATCCTCTTTTAAAATATTTTCTTACGTAGAAATCTCACAAAGATACTCAACAGATATTTTAAATGTTACTTGGTTAAGCTATGAAGTCTATACTTAGATTCGTATTACTTGGACTTTACTCTTGTGGAGGTTCCCTCGCTTTCTATGACATATTCTCTCACCTGTCAGTTTACTGAAATCGTGGCTAATATTAACTCACTAGCTTTGGTTGAGACAGTATCATTGAAGTACACTATTGATTATATCATTTTTGAACTCTATTGAAAAGCCAAATTTTCCCCAATAGAACTTACTGAAATACGTCCAATTCTTTTATTATTATAAATTATATAAAGCTTCACAAACTAGTTCGTTCATTCTTCCATTTGTAACAAGAGCAAAACATGCATTTTGTCTATATTCTAAACACATTTTTGGAAAACTAGTCACCTTTTAATGAAGAAGTTTAGGTAACTAAACAATTTATTATTCAAAATAACTTTGATGAGGATAATCCGATTTACTAAGTCTATTCGTGAATTATAGAAAACATCTATGTATTGGAGAATGTAAGCGTATTAGTTTTGAAGCCTTTATGCTTAATACTGATTGTTGTATAAAATGATTCAAAACTGCTATTACCGTGTGGAAAGTCTTTATCATCATTTGAATGTTGAATACGATGACTCACTAGCAAATTGTCCAAAATAGACTTTTTCTTCAATCTGAAATAACTGCTAAGTTATTCTCGTCTATTTTAATTTTGTATTAGCTAAATCTACTGCAATATTTTTGAATCCTGAATTATTGGTATCAACAAGTTGTAGCACTATTTATTTGATTTGAAGAGCAAGCAGTGATTTCACAGTTGATTTAAGATGATAAAATGTAACAATATAATTTGACAGCGGTTACAAAATTTTGTAATATCTATAATATAAGAAGATGTGTATTAATTCAGGGAGGAATCTAGGATGCAATTATTAATTGAACTGCAAAAAATTGATCAGTTTATCTTGCCAGTAAACTATAATTACCTTCTTCAATCGATGATTTATAATTTATTGAAAAATAAGGAAGACTTATCTGCGCAACTTCATGAGAGGGGCTATCAGTTAGAGGATAAACATTTTAAGTTGTTTACATTTTCATTGTTGCAAGGTCAATATAAAATGCGAGGAAAACAAATAGAGTTTCTTGATAAGGTGCGTTTTGAAATTAGAACGATTGATCAATCCATTTTATTCACTATTGCAGAGGCTTTGTCAAATCTAGATGAATTGCGAATTGGTCGAAACCTTGTAAAAATTTTAAATGTAAAAATTGAACAGAAGAAATTAACGGGGACTTCTTATAAGATTCGGATGATTTCTCCCTTGGTGGTTCGTTCTACAGATGCTGACACCAAAAAAACATTGTATTACAATCCGTTTGATACGGAATTTAAGAACAGAATCATGGAGAATTTTGCGAGGAAATATCAAGCTTATTATCATAAAGTACCGACAGGTAGATTTGATATAGAGCCGATAAATTTTTCTTTAAAGAATAAATTTGTTACCAAATACAAAGACTATCTCATAACGGGTTGGAAAGGAGAATTTGAGATAAGAGGAGATGCGGAGGTATTGGATTTCCTCTATCAAGTTGGGCTTGGTGAGAAGAATTCGATGGGATTCGGAATGTTTGTAATTAAAGAATAGGAGGATAAAATGGATATGGAATTTAGGAATTGTAAGTTAGAACTTGACTTAAAATGTCATGCGCCAATCATTCATTTCCAACCTAGTACGAATGCTAAAGGGGCTACTCTTAGGGCTAGTGAAGTGAAGCCGAAATTTGATAAATATATTTGGACGAAGGAACCTGAGGAACTTGCAACCTATGAACTGTTACCTTATAAGATGAAGTTTATAGAAAAAAAGAAAGAGGTGATAGATGAAAAAGTTGCAGATGAATATGTTGATATCCCTCTCTATTATGCTAAGGACCAAAAAAGAATGGTTATAACTAATCCAAGAATAGTCATTACTTGTTTTGATCCTATTCTTCAGAAATTGATAGTTAAGCATATCAAAAACTTTTTCATAGTGACAAATTTTGGAGCTGCCCAAGGAAAAGGATATGGCAGTTTCACAATTGATTCTGAGAAAAATGATCAGGTTGAGCAAGAAAATATTGAAAAAATCTTAATGGAAGAGTTTGGCTTAAAAACATTATATAAGATAGATTGTAATAAGCTAGTTGGAAAGTTAGCTAAGTTTGAAGCAATAAAAAAGATTTTTAGGATTATTGAAAACTTCTATAAGATTATTAAAGGAGGGATTAATCATAAGGAATATATAAAAGGTTTTTTGTTTATACATATGAATGAGAAGGGAATAAAAAATGAAAAAGTTGTTTTAAAAACAGAAATAATAGATCATCCATACGCTTCAAATCAAAACAAAGTAAAACAGGAACCCAAAATTAATAGCCATAAAGAGTGTTACGTTAGAGCATTGCTTGGTCTATCTTCTTCCTTTGCTTTTAAGGATCAAAGAAGGCAAAAAGGTGGTGCAGTTGATGTGAATATTAAAATTTCACATGCTGATGAAACTATCGAACGTTTCCCTTCTCCTTTAACGTTTAAGGTTATTAATAAGATTATTTATATTATTCCTAAACAAATTGACGAGCAGATATGGAACCAAAAATTTATTTTCACTTATGAACTTGGTAAGGATGTGAAGAATAGTAACGGTATCGATCCGAAAGTTAAACCAGAGGAACTAGAATTATACACTCCAGATTCAAATGAATTTTGTTTAGAAGATTTTTTAGAAGAGGCCGTTAGTTATTATAATAAAGAAGTGAATAAAATCAAAGGTCCACAAATAGTTAAATACCACCCCAAAGGAGATGAATAAATGCAATATGTAGGTATAACAATCGGTCCGATTTTTAAAACCATTGGAGAGGCGATCTCTCCGGCAGGTTTGTGGTTTGGCAGTTATTTTTTCTCAACGGTGACAAAGACGCTCTGTGAAAAACTTGTTGGGATTCCAAATGTTAAGATTTTTTCACCGTTTTATGATTTTAATAGTAATCAAAATCCACAAGAAGATGGTATTGGTCGTTACCATGATCGGATTTTACTTTCAGTTGATGATAATACAGTAACTGAGGAAGAATTAAAGAATATAATTTCAGCAGTGAAGAAAGAAATGGCTGGGAAATTTGGAAAGTTTAATTCAGGGCAGATTGAGAATTTTATTAACAATTATCTGAGAATTGATTTTGTTCTTCTTAATGAAGGAACTATAAACGAAATTATAGGAAAAAGAGAAAAAGCTGGAAATAACATAGCTATAATACTGAATGATGCTTTGGATGCGCTGGAGCTGATGGCAGCGGGTAAGGGAAGAACAGATATGAACTTATTTGCTTCGTTCTTTGCAGGCAAGAAAGGCAATCGGAATATCTATATTAAAGAAAGTAAGCTATTTACAGATACCAAACCAAATAGTCAGTTGGTTATAAAACATCCAGATGATAGTTCCGATTTAAAATCAATTGAAGACATTGCTCTATCTCGAAAGAAAGAGGAAAACTCCTCTGAAGAGATTCCTGATGGTGAGGTAGCACCGACCAGAAGCGAATACTATGCAGTCGTTAATTCAGATGGAGATAAGGTCGGAACTCTTTTGAAAGCTTTATGTAGAGATGTAGATATTTCTGAACAATCTGATAGGATAAACAGTTTTTCGAGGGCTTGTTTAGACTATGCTGGTGAAGCGGCTAAGCTTGTCGGAGATTATGGCGGGATGACTATTTATGCTGGTGGGGATGATTTACTGTTTATTGCTCCTGTTCATTCTCTTTTCTCCTTATGTAGTGAATTGGATGAAATGTTCAAAAAAACATTGAAACAAGGTCTGAAAGAAGTAAATCTGCCAGATGATAGCATCAATGTCAGCTTGTCCTTTGGTGTTGCTGTTCAGTATGTAAAATATCCTCTATATGAAGCACTGGAAAGAGCTAGAGTTCAACTTTATAAGGCTAAAGAAAGCTGCGGTAATCGTCTGGGGATAGAGTTAGTAAAACACAGCGGAAAAACCGTTCAATTGATGGTAGAAAATGAGAAGTTGGAGGCCATAGATAATCTGATAAAATATCGAGCAACTACGAACGATCAAGCACTGGAATCTGTCCTCTATAATCTACAAGATACAGAAATTATTTTTAAGTTGTTATTTGAGAAGACCTCACAGAATGCATTTGACCTTCAAGAATATAAAACCAGATTTTTAAATAACTTTAACAATCCTAACCAGTTGGCCTATCATGACTATCTGGGAAAAATAGCTAAATGTTTCTATGACAACTATTTGAAAGAGTATCATAAGCCAGTTACGAAAGTAAAGGTTGATGGGGTTTGTACAAAACGAAACATAAGTATAGGGGAATACTATACCAAGGAGTTGCAGGCTATTTTATTTTTGGTAAAGTTTTGGCAGGGAGGTAAGTGATGACAGACTATCTTGTGACGTTTAGACCGCTAGGAGACTATTCTTTTGGTTCAGATAGACGCTTTAGCTTTGTCGGTAAAAATAACTATTCGGAGGATGAATACGCTCCTTATTTTATCCGCACTAATCGCGTTCCTGAACAGTCCACAGTCTTTGGGATGATACGCTATCTTATCTTAGTCAGTAATGGGATTAAGCTGAAGCAGGATTTTCAGTATGATGGGAATACGCGAAATGATATCGAAGCTCTAATCGGAGTGAAGAGTTTTTCTCTAAATGGAGGTGTTCAAGATTTCGGAAAATTAGAAAAAATCTCTCCTATCTTTCTTCGTAAAATATGTAAAAATAGTGAGGAAATCGTCATACCAAATCCTTTTAACAACAAGCAGGGGAGAGAGGGGATTGCTCAGTTTGAACCAATGATACTAGAGGAAGAAATTACACTGCCAACTAGTTTTGGTGAAATCGCTCTACCTAAATCTAAGGAATATAATCCTAAAGAAGGGCATGGGGATGGCTATTACAATATTAACACAGGTCATTTAGAAGCAATCGAAGATATATTTAGGACTAAAGTAGTGACTGGTGTAAGGCGTGTTACGCAGAATGATCTGGTGAAACTGAGGCAAAATCTTCTAGATTTGTGTAAGTTGTTTGTGAATGCCACTATGAAACAGAAACAGGAAGTTTCTAATTTAGATAAGAATAGCAATCTTAGTTTAACTGAGTTTATCAATAATTTTATGGATTTGTTAGAAAAGTACAACAAAGGGGAAAAAAATCACTTTCAAGAAGAATTAGAAAAACTAATCAAAACTTTTGATGCTGACCATCTATTTAAGCGAGAGGTGCATCAGCTACAGAAAGACTATGAATTTGCTGTCTATGTAAAGGTTAAGGGTGATATTACATTGAAAAACAGTATTGTTCCTATGGGACAGAAAGGCACCCTTTTCAAGGTTTCTGTAAAAAAATCGAAAGATAATTTAAAAAGTGAAATCACAGAGCATTTCCAGAAGCATACTCCACAAGGCCAAACTTGGCAATACTGCCTATCAGATGTGTGCTTGGTAGATGATGTTATGGGCTTTGCAATTTTAGAGGAAAAACTAGTTCGCCAGCTTCATACAGACCTTAGTAAAAATCGTCTAAAAGGACTTGATTTACAAGGAACTAGCCTTCTTTATAAGGCAGGGAGCGTCTTTTATGGTGATAATGCTATTACGGTAAAAACTGGTTTAGAGCCAGCAGGCTACAATACTATCTATAAGATTACAGGAAGTAAGGAGTAAAAAAATGAAAGCAAAAATTTTTGTCATTGAATGTTTAACAAACTTGCATGTGGGCAATGGGGATGTTAATTTTAACATCATTGATAACGAAGTGGAGCGAGATGTTGTGACGGGATTTCCGACGATTAACTCCTCAGGCGTTAAAGGTGCTCTGAGGGCCTTCTTTGAAGAAAATAAGTTATCGGACATTATTAATGGAATATTCGGTTCGGAGGATAAAGGGAGTACTACTTCAGGATCATTAAAATTTCTTAGTGCGAATCTACTAGCTCTTCCAATTCGTTCAATAAGTGGCGATGATAAACCCTATTCAATACATGCTCCGAAAACAGCCTGTGAAGATTTTAACCAAATGATTGCAAATTTTCAATTAGAAAATGTTTCAATAGCAGATATGAAGGGTGGAGATGAGAAGATAACTCTGGACGCAGATAATTCTTGCTACGAAAAGTATGGTTTACCAGTAATTGCTCGGAATAAGGTCGGAGAACAAACTAATTTGTGGTATGAGGAAGTTGTGCCCCATAAGTCGATTTTCTATTTTGCAGTGGTGGATTCAACCAGTGAGGCGGATGGCCTTTTAGATGTGTTTACAGAGTCGGTGAGAGAAAAAATCATCCAGTTTGGTGCAAATGCTTCCGTAGGTTATGGGATTTGCAAGGTTATTAAAGTGATTTCAGGAAATGAAGAAGGAGCAAATAATGGACAAGAACAGAATTAATAAGTTGCTTCCTATTGCTGTTGAGGTGATTAAAAAAGAGCTTTCGGAGCCAATTCCAAATGAGTTTCGAGGATATATCGCTTCTTTTGGAGCGGCGGTTACTATGGGAAGTCTCCCTGCAGCAGTCGCCTACTATTCGGCTGCATCAAAAAATGCCAAAGAAGATCGTACCAAGCTACCTGTCATGATTTTGGAAGTTTTGAAGGGAGAAAACGTAGCTATTAAGGGAGAAAACGTAGCTATTACGGTAGACACCTTGTTTGACTATGTCACATCGTTCAAAAATGATAATGAGAGTTTCGCCATTAAAGAGGATGTATTGCATGCAGCCATTGCGATCAAACTAGGGTTAAACTTGTTTGAAATTGAGTCAAAGGATAAAAAAGTCAAGGAAGACGAGAAAAATGGAGGGTAAGGATGATGTTTAATTCAAAAAACATGTCTTATATTTACTATCATGAATATTTTGACGGCTTAAAAGAGCAGAAAGGAGCATCAGGTTTAGTTTATGAACTAGGTGGATCAAAATCTAGTGAGGAGCAATTTCGTGAGAGAAATATGGCTTTGCAGGATTTTAAATTTGACCTTTCTCTATCACCTCTGGAGCATTTGAAACATGCTTCAAAAGGTGTAGCAAGTGTTCAAACCTTTTCTTTGGAAACCATTTATCCTGGTCTCATGATAGGAACAGGCAATCCCCATGATTTGAAATCAAAGGGTTCTATATATTCTGGCTTTTCTTTTGATTATGTAACGGGACTGCCCTATATACTTGGCTCCTCTGTCAAAGGGGTACTGAAAAGCGTCTTTCCTAGGAAAGAAGATACCAAAGATGATATTAATCAACAAAAGATGGAGTATATTAAGTCACTTCTTAAACCAGGACTTTCTGATGAAGCAGTTTATGGCTTGAAAGATGATATTTTCGAAGATAATGATGTCTTTTTAGATGCTTATCCCTGTCCAACCTCTAAAAAAAATACGAAGCAACGGTGTTTAGCGTTGGAATTCATTACGCCTCATAGTGACATCATCAAGAATCCTATTCCAATCAACTGTCTGAAGGTTAAGCCTGGAATCTCTTTTGAATTTGGCTTTTATCTGAAAGATTGTCAGCTTTCGGATGGAGTTCAAATTACGGTTAAAGAAAAAATAGAGTTATTTAAAACTATCTTGACTGATGTAGGCATTGGCGCTAAAACGAATGTTGGTTTCGGACAGTTAGAGTAGTAGTGGTCCATCGACAAGGGTATTTACAAATCGTATCTGAGGGAGTCACGCAACTCACATAGCTCAAAAAGGTATAGAGGAGCTTGTTCATATTAAGGAGCCTGAATATAAGAACGCATTTACAAAGAGCTTAGAAACGAGTGAAGTCAGCTATTGTACAGGAGTTCAATCTTAGTTGGCAAGGGCGCTAGGACAAAAAAAGATCGATCGACTTTTTTCATTGAAATCTTGAAAAAAGCCCTGTTTTTTGATACAATCAATCTAGAAACAGCGAAAATGCTGTTGTAATACCTTACCTATAAGGAATTGAGACAAGGTTCTACCTCCAAAAATTTTTTGATTTGAAAATCTGGTAATACCTTACCTATAGGGAATTGAGACCGAAGCTTTTCATCTTTTACGAAAAGCCTTTCCAGTTCACAGCCTTGCTGGTTATACCTTACCTATAAGGAATTGAGACTTAACTTTTCCAGTTTGATTGCAAACACTACAAGGAAAAGTTCCTGGTTATACCTTACCTATAAGGAATTGAGACTTATCTTCGACAATTCCAGTTCTGTTGCAGACTTCACGTAATACCTTACCTATAAGGAATTGAGACGCAAACTCTGTTGACTTGTTTTCATCACTTGCACTTTCGGTTCTACCTTACCTATAAGGAATTGAGACCCTTGGTCAGGTTTTTCAGGAGTCGGTTTTTGATCTTGACCTTGGTTATACCTTACCTATAAGGAATTGAGACGTAAATTTCTTTGCTCATGTTGGTTTCCTCCTTGAAATAAAGTGTTCTACCTTACCTATAAGGAATTGAGACTTATTAGTCCTCTAGAAATAGCGCCTGTCTTTCTCCAAATATCGTTATACCTTACCTATAAGGAATTGAGACCTTCTTCGGCTTAGGGATTTCGATGTTTTCTTTCGGAACCCGTAATACCTTACCTAAAAGGAATTGAGACTCAACGTTTTGAACTTTAAATGGTTTGTTGAAGAAATCGTAGTCGAGTAATACCTTACCTATAAGGAATTGAGACTTTTTTCTGATAAATTCCAATGAGTGTAAATAGCAATACTACGTAATACCTTACCTATAAGGAATTGAGGCCGTCAATTCTGATTTGACTGCAATTCGTTCTTCCATTGGAACGTAATACCTTACCTATAAGGAATTGAGACTTTATTTAGAATACCTTGAAGATATTCTAGCTCCTCTTGATCGTTATACCTTACCTATAAGGAATTGGTTGCTTCAACTGAAAAAACTTGCGAGAGCAAGTTTTTTGTGGTATATTGGAAGTGCTTTCATGTTGAATGTCTTTATCGGAGGTTGTTTATGTCTGAGAGTCAATCTGTATATAGTCACCATATCTTTGTTTTGCCCTTTGCGGCCAAGGGGCTGGAGTCTTTTCCGAAGTCTTCCAATTGGAAGAAACTCAGCCAAGATGCCAATGAACTCCCCTATCTGAACGTAGAAGATGGTGAAAAAAGCGAGCGATTAAAGTACGCTTATCGCCGATATTTTAATAAAGAAGCAGAGGAGCTGATTTTCCGCAATCCTGAGCTAGTCACAAACTATGCTTATACTGGCTTAGAAAAAGGTGATGTGTATCGGATTTCTTATTATAATCAAATTGACAAACTTGAGTGTTATGACCTGACGCTTGACTATATCATGCTTCGTTATTTACCAAATTTAGAAGCAGGTTTCCTGATTTTCTCAATGGAAAATCGTCTCTATGATAAATTGGAAGATATTAAAAACATCAACCAGTATGGTCGTCATCTCTATGCTCCTTTTTTGACTCCATTGCTGTGTGATTTAGTCTCACCTAATAATATTGAGCTGATTAAGAGCGAAAAAATTGATGAGGCTCCACAGCCATCTGGCTTAATTTCTTCATATGGGATCATGTCGGCTCCGAAAGAAATCTTACAGGATTTCTTTGGCTTGCCTGAGGAAGCGATATTCCCAGAGGATATCTCGCAGTTTGAGTCTAAGCCTCATCTGGAGATCATCATTGATGACCGCATGTATGTGGTGAGCTACATGATGGTTCCTGAAGTAAAGGACTTGATTTATAAAACGGCGAATTGGGCGAATTTTGATGATTCGGAGCATAGTTTAGAGGAGATGAAGCTTCTTTTTAGTATTTTATACGTTGATAAGGGAGATTCAACATGTCTGAGTCGAGATATGCTGAAGGCAGAGCTGGAAAAGCTTCTCTATACGAGGTGGTCAGCTGAGGGAAGCCTTTATATGGCCAGCCAGCATTCCATGATTTTTATGAGTGGTTCTGTTTTTCCTGAATTTTTCCTAAAAGGTTACTTTTTGTCGGAATATCTGGACTTGGCTTTGATCACGCTCAGTCAGAGGATTGGTATTTTGAAGTATTCCAAGGATGCGGGGGATAGGGTCAATGCTAGAGTTTCGGATAAACTGAAGCTGCAAAAGGCTTACACGACCTTTAAAAATCAATTTTTGCTTCCAGAGCTGTGCCCGCAGGAGCAGGCGGTGGAAATCTATGAATTGCTACAAACCTCACTCTATATCGAGAAGCATATCAATCTCCTGGACAGTCAAATCAGTGAACTGCATGCTATCAGCCAGACAGAATCAAGTAATAAATTGAATGGCAGAGTATTAATGCTGACTGTTTTAAGTCTTGCTTTAGCAGCTATTCCGAATATCAAAGAACTGCAGGATAATTGTTTGACAATATGTGATCTGAGTCTGACCTATTCATCTTGGCTTACTTTGCTCATTTCTCTTCTGACAATTTGTTTCCTTCTTTCGACAATTTGTTTCTTCTATTTCAAAAAGCGAAAATAAATGTATATTATCTTGACATACGATGTGCATCGCAAACGCGTGGCCAAGGTTTTGAAATCTTGAAAAAAGCCCTATTTTTTGATACAATCAATCTAGAAACAGTGAAAATGCTGTTGTAATACCTTACCTATAAGGAATTGAGCCTGTTTCCGCTTTTACTGTTCTAGCCATTTGTGTTTACCTCATTTGTAATACCTTACCTATAAGGAATTGAGACTAGTCATACTTCGTGAATCCATAGGAAGCTGTAAATAGGTCTGTTCTACCTTACCTATAAGGAATTGAGACTTTTATTGATTACATCTGTACGTCCTGCATCTGAGAGCACATGGTACAGTAATACCTTACCTATAAGGAATTGAGACAAAACACTAGATTCGCCACTTTTTGCAGCGGCTAACAAAGTTTCTTTGAGTTATACCTTACCTATAAGGAATTGAGACGTGTGTTGTCTTTCATAAAAGTTCTTTTCATTTTTATACCTCCGTTCTACCTTACCTATAAGGAATTGAGACAAACCTGAATATGTACTTAATGTATCATAATCCATGTTATAGCCTTTAAGTTCTACCTTACCTATAAGGAATTGGCTGTGTGTCTTTGTCTGTCTCCAAGGCACCAAAAAAGCGAGCAAATTCTTGTCTGCTGGGAAGCCTGAGAATTTGTTCGCTTTTTGTTTTGTAAAAATTATCAAGAAAAACTCTCTTAGTAGGAGAGTTTTTTCCGTGTTTCAACCATGATAGTATAGAGTTTAAGTTAGATGGCTGGTCAGTTTTTTTGTTACTTCGTGATAGTGTTGCGAATATTTATTGGTCTATTAGGTTAAATTAAAAACATTCTGTTCTATTTCATTTACCGAAAAAGAACAGCTATCCAGCAGCCACTCCTACTGTACTAGTCCTTTTTCAGCTTATCTATGGTATAATAGAAGGTAGATTTATCAATTGGAGTATGAAGGATTTTATGATTAAACTTGTAGCAACCGATATGGATGGAACCTTTCTAGATGGAGAGGGGCGGTTTGATATGGAACGCCTCAAAAACTTGCTTGTTTCCTACAAGGAAAAGGGGATTTATTTTGCAGTGGCTTCGGGTCGCGGTATCTTGTCGCTGAAAAAGCTATTTGCGGATGTGCGTGATGAAATGATTTTTATAGCTGAAAATGGGAGTTATGTTGAGTTTCATGGAGAGGATATGTACGAGGCTACTATGTCTCGGGACTTTTACTTGAGCACTTTTGAAGCTTTAAAGAAATCTCCTTATTTTGATGAAAGAAAAATGCTCTTGACTGGGAAAAAAGCTTGTTACGTATTAGACACAGTGGATGAGACCTATCTGATGTTTAGTCGTCACTACAATGAAAATATTCAAAAAGTAGCGAGTTTGGAAGATATCACGGATGAGATTTTTAAATTCACCACCAACTTTACAGAAGATACGATAGAAGCTGGAGAGGCCTGGGTCAACGAAAACGTTTCTGGTGTGAAAGCCATGACAACAGGTTTTGAATCTATTGACATTGTCTTGGATTACGTTGATAAGGGTGTGGCTATTATTGAGTTAGCCAAAAAACTTGGTCTAACCATGGACCAGGTTATGGCGTTTGGAGATAACCTCAATGACCTTCACATGATGCAGGTCGTCGGGCATCCAATTGCACCTGAAAATGCGCGACCAGAGATTTTAGAATTAGCAGAAACAGTGATTGGCCACCACAAGGACCAGTCAGTGATGGCTTATATGGAGGACTTGTAATGGCAGATATTAAATTGATTGCACTCGATTTGGATGGTACCTTACTGACAACGGATAAAAAGCTGACAGATCGAACTAAGAAAGTCCTCAAAGCTGCGCGTGATCGTGGCATCAGGGTCGTACTGACAACGGGTCGTCCTCTGAAGGCTATGGATTTCTTTCTCAAGGAGTTGGGAACAGATGGACAGGAGGATGAGTACACCATCACCTTTAATGGAGGGCTTGTTCAGAAAAATACAGGGGAGATTCTCGATAAAACAGTCTTTTCAATCGACGATGTGACACGATTGTACGAGGAAACTGAAAAACTAGGTTTACCGTTAGATGCCATTTCAGAAGGAACAGTCTATCAAATCCGGTCGGACCAAGAAAGTCTCTATGCTAAGTTTAATCCAGCTCTGACTTTCGTGCCAGTCGCTTTTGAAGAGCTATCTAGTCAAATAACTTATAATAAATGCGTGACTGCCTTTGCCCAAGAACCCTTGGATGCAGCCATTCAAAGGATTTCTCCAGACTTATTTGACCAATATGAAATCTTCAAATCGCGTGAACTCTTACTGGAATGGTCACCGAAAAACGTTCACAAGGCAACAGGTTTAGCGAAATTAATTAAACACCTAGGAATCGATCAAAGTCAGGTCATGGCTTGTGGGGACGAGGCCAATGACCTTTCTATGATTGAGTGGGCAGGTCTGGGAGTTGCCATGCAAAATGCAGTTCCAGCAGTTAAGGCAGTTGCCAATGTGATTACCCCGATGACCAACGACGAGGAAGCCGTTGCCTGGGCTATCGAAGAATACGTGCTAAAGGAGAATTAGAATATGGGATTATTTGACCGTTTATTCGGGAAAAAAGAAGAGCCGAAAATCGAAGATGTTGTAAAAGAAGCACTGGAAAATCTTGATTTGTCAGAAGAGGTTGAAGAGAGCCAAGCGGCAGTCGAAGAAACAGCGACGGACAAAGTGGAAGAAACACCTGCTCAAGGAGAACTTCCTCAGATCTCGACAGAAGAAGTTATTGAACCAGAAGCAGTCGAAGAAACTGCTCAGGAAGAGCTTGAGCTAGAATCTGATGAGCTAGAGCAAAGCCAAGAGGCAGAAGAAGTTCTTGAAGAAGAGAACTTAGAAACAGAAGAAGAGCTAGCGTCTGAAGTAGTAGAAGAATATCCACAAGTTGAAGAAACTGTTCAGGAAAAATATGACCGCAGTCTCAAGAAAACGCGTACGGGATTCGGTGCACGCTTGAATGCCTTCTTTGCCAACTTCCGCTCTGTCGATGAAGACTTTTTTGAAGAATTGGAAGAATTGCTCATCATGAGTGACGTCGGTGTGCAGGTCGCTTCGAACCTAACAGAAGAGCTACGCTATGAAGCCAAATTAGAAAATGCTAAGAAACCTGACGCACTCCGCCGTGTCATTATCGAGAAATTGGTTGAGCTCTACGAAAAGGATGGCAATTACGATGAACAAATCCATTTCCAAGATGGCTTGACAGTTATGCTCTTTGTTGGTGTTAACGGTGTTGGGAAGACAACTTCTATTGGGAAATTAGCTCATCGTTACAAGCAAGCTGGCAAGAAAGTCATGCTGGTTGCTGCGGATACCTTCCGTGCGGGTGCGGTGGCCCAGCTAGCTGAATGGGGGCGGCGTGTTGATGTTCCTGTTGTGACGGGGCCTGAGAAAGCTGATCCAGCAAGTGTGGTCTTTGATGGGATGGAACGTGCTGTAGCAGAAGGTATTGATATTCTCATGATTGATACAGCAGGTCGTCTGCAAAACAAGGACAACCTCATGGCTGAGTTGGAAAAGATTGGTCGTATTATCAAGCGTGTCGTTCCAGAGGCACCACATGAAACCTTCCTGGCACTCGATGCTTCAACTGGACAGAATGCCCTGGTACAAGCCAAGGAATTTTCTAAGATAACACCATTGACAGGAATTGTTTTGACAAAAATTGACGGTACTGCCCGAGGTGGTGTTGTACTGGCAATTCGAGAAGAACTCAATATCCCTGTAAAATTGATCGGTTTCGGTGAAAAAATCGATGATATTGGGGAATTTAACTCAGAAAACTTTATGAAGGGTCTCTTAGAAGGCTTGATTTAATACAAAATAAATATCCTGCAAGATTGACTTGCAGGATATTTTTGCTATTCTAAACGGCCATCTTCACGATAGGCGATATCTGGTTGCCAGGTCCATTTAGCTCCATACTTCTCAAGTAAGTCAAAGCTAGCTTGTGGCCCCATGCTTCCAGCTTTATAATCGTAGAGTGGTGCTCCGTTTTCATCCCAGAGCTTTTCGATACGGTCAATCAATTTCCACGAAGCACTTACCTCATCCCAGTGGCTAAAATTGGTTGAGTTGTTGTTCAAAACATCGTAGATTAATTTCTCGTAAGGATCTGGTGAGGCTCCAGTAGCAGTAGCATCTGTACGGTAATCCAGAGAGCTTGGTGCCAGGTTAAATTCTTCACCGACTTGCTTCCCATTGAGGCTAAGAGAGAATCCTTCAGTTGGTTGGATATAGATGGTCAAGATATTTGGTGCCAAAGGCTCACCGAAGATAGAGTCCATTTGCTTAAAGACGATATTGACGTGAGTACCTTTTTCAGTCAGACGTTTCCCTGTACGGAAGAAAAAGGGAACACCACGGAAGCGATCGCTGTCTACAAAGAAGGCACCAGATGCAAAGGTTTCTGTTGTAGATTCAGGATCGACATTTGGCTCGCTACGATAGGAAATGTATTTCATGCCATCGATTTTACCAGAGCGATACTGACCACGGATAAACTGTTCTTTCAGTTCTTCCTTAGTTGGATGATAGAGGTTTTTAAATACCTTAATCTTCTCAGCGCGAATTTCATCTTTTGTAAAGCTAGCTGGTTTGTCCATGGCTAGAAGAGAGAGAAGTTGTAGAGTATGGTTTTGCACCATATCACGGAGGGCACCAGATTCATCATAGTAGCCACCGCGTTCTTCAACACCCAAGCGTTCCGCAAAGGTAATTTGAACATTATCGATGTGCTCACGGTTCCAAACATTCTCAAAGATCATGTTGGCAAAACGAACAGCAAAGATACTCTGAATCATCTCTTTACCTAAGTAATGGTCGATACGGTAGATTTGCTCTTCATCAAAGGCCGCAAGGAGATCCTCATTGAGTTTGCTAGCTGTTTCGTAGTCTGTACCAAATGGTTTCTCAACGATCAAGCGCTCAAAACCTTTGCCATCGACAATGTTTTCAGATTTGAGGTGCTTAGCAATAGTTCCAAAGAACTGAGGCGCCATAGACAAGAAGAAGAGCTTATTGTGTTCAGCTTGGTATTTTTCATTCAGCTCAGCTTGTAATTGGCGTAAAGCAATGTAATGTTCCGTATCATTCACATCATGGCTTTGATAGTAGAAGTGGCTAGCGAATTCTTGGGCTTGCTCGGTACTATCTGCCAAATCAAGGATGGATTCGACAACTACAGATTCAAAATATTCCTTACTCCAAGGTCTACGAGCTGTTCCGATAACAGCAAAATGCTCAGAGAGATTGCCTGATTTATAGAGTCTGAAAAGGGAAGGGTAGAGTTTGCGTTTAGCTAAATCTCCACTCGCACCGAAAATTGTAACAATAACCTTTGATGACATCTAGCTACCTAATTTCTATATTTTTTCCTAGTCGGACTAGGGATGAGATTTCCTCATTATCATAGTTTTTATTTTATCATAATTTTCAAAAAAATCAAAAAATCCAATACGCAATAAAAAAACTGTAAGGAAAACCTTACAGTTTCGACTTATACGTTTAAGACCTTGTCCAAAAACTCTTTTAGACGAGGGTGTTGTGGATTATCAAAGATTTGATCAGGTGTTCCATCTTCCAGGAATTCACCATCAGCCGTAAAGATAACACGGTTGGCTACCTGACGAGCAAATCCCATCTCATGGGTTACGATAATCATGGTCATGCCTTGTTCCGCCAATTCCTTCATAACATTCAGTACATCTCCAACCATTTCAGGGTCAAGAGCGGAAGTTGGCTCATCAAAGAGCATGATATCAGGATTCATGGCAAGTCCACGAGCAATAGCTACACGCTGTTTCTGACCACCTGAAAGACTATCTGGATTGGCATTAGCTTTATCTGCTAGTCCAACCTTTTCAAGCAACTCCATCCCCAATTTTTCAGCTTCTTCTTTGGTCATTCGTTTGTGTTCAATAGGAGCAAAAGTGATATTCTCTAAGACGGACATATGAGGAAAGAGGTTGAAGTGTTGGAAGACCATTCCCACGTTCTCACGAACATGGTCGACATTGGTTGACTTTTCAGTCAAATCATAACCATTCACTGTGATGTGGCCACTCGTTACCTCCTCAAGAAGGTTAAGGCTACGGAGGAAAGTGGATTTACCAGAACCGGAAGGACCGATGATACAAACAACATCTCCTTCATAGAATTTAGTAGTAATGCCTTTTAAAACTTCGTTTTTTCCATAATACTTATGCAAATCATTTACATCAATTTTTAGTTTTGCCATTAACGAATCCTCTTTTCTAAGCGTTTCGCTAGTCTAGTCAAAAGCGTGATAATTACAAGATAGAAGATAGCAAGGATTGCATACATCTTGAAACTTTGGTAGTTACGGGCGATGATGATCTTACCAGTTTGGAAAAGTTCCACCAAACCGATAGCAGACACGATGGTTGTATCTTTAAGAGCGATAACGAATTGGTTGACGAAGTTTGGCAACATCAATTTAGTCGCTTGTGGCAAGATAATCTTACGCATGGTTTTTCCATAAGAGATACCAAGACTGCGGCTGGCCTCCATTTGCCCAACTGGAACAGCTTGAATCCCACCACGAACAATTTCAGCGATATAAGCAGCAGCATTGAGTGAGAGGGCAATAGTACCAGCTACAAAGTCATTGATTGGACTTTGTTGGCCTGTAATGGACTCGATGAAGTTTGGAATTCCCCAGAAAATGAAGGCTGCAAGAATCATCAAGGGAATTCCTCGAATAACGTCAACGAAAATCTCAGAGATTAGACGAAGAGATTTGTATGGGCTAACACTAAACATACCAAAGATAATCCCGATGACAATGGCAATTGCAAATGAAATAAGCGCTAGAGCAAGAGTGATTCCAAGTCCACTAAGAAGTTGTTTGTAGTTGTTTTGAAGCAAGCCCCAGATAGTAGTTTCGTCAACCGTACTTGTAGAGTTAGTTGAAGATTCGCTAGCTAGATACTTGTCAAGAATCTTTTGGAATTCTCCGTTAGCTTTGAGGTTAGCAAGTCCATTATTGAACATCTGGATCAATTCAGGGTTTGTTCCTTTTTTAACCGCAAAGGCTGTTTCACCGATTGGAGTCCCAGCGATTGGCGTTTTCAATTTTTGTCCTTGACTGATAGAATATTTGAGAACGGGCTCATCATCCATCACAGCATCGATAGATCCAGTATTCAGACTGTCATACATTGATGCGCCATCTGCAAAGGTTTTAATCTTATAACCGTATTTGCTTTGATTTTCAGTAAGGAACGTTTGAGAAGCAGTTCCGTTTTTAACACCGACAGTTTTATCCTTGAGGTCTTCATAAGAAGCAATCGTGCTTGATTCTTTCACACCGAGAATCGTATTTGCTGTGTAGTATGATTCTGAGAAGTCAAAGGTTTCCTTACGGGCATCTGTTACAGACATACCAGCAATGATACCATCTGCTTGTCCTGCTTGAACAGCACTGATGGCTGCGTCAAATCCTGGGTTGGTAATTTCAATTTCAAAACCTTGATCTTTGGCAATGGCCTTGATAAGGTCCATATCAATACCGGTGTATTGATTGCTTGAATTTTGAAAGACGAATGGGGCGAAAGATGAGTCGCTGGCAATAATGTACTTGCTTTTCACTGGAGTAGCTTTTTGTCCAGCAGCAGTAGTTGTCGTTGGGCTTGCAGTAGTTGTAGAAGCTGTCCATTTTTGGATGATTTGCTCCAAGCTACCATCCTTCTTCATTTGGGCTAGGGCTTCGTTAAACTCGGTAACCAAGTGTTCATACTTGCTTCCTTTCTTGACACCAAAGGCAAAGCTTCCAACAGCTTCACCATCCATATTGATGCTGAGATCTTGTCCTTGGTTAATCGCATACTCGATAACAGGTTTATCATCCATGATGGCATTTACAGCACCAGCACTTAGACTGTTATTCATCAAATCACCAGTATCAAAGGTTTTAATAGAGAAACCGTATTTATCTTTGATACTTTCGAGGAAACGTTGAGCGGCAGTTCCGTTCTTAACTCCAACTGTTTTCCCGCTAAGTTCCTCATATTTGGTGATTTTATTTGCCTTTGTGGTAGCAATGACAACTTTTGTATCATAATAGGTATCAGACATGGTAAAGACATTTTCACGCTCTTTTGTTTTTGTCATACCTGCCATAATGGCATCTGCTTGACCTGACTGCACTGCATTTACAGCTGCGTCAAAGCCAGGATAAGACATTTGGATGTTCCATCCTTTGATTTCTGCGACTTTATTGATAATATCAACATCAATCCCTTTATAGGTTTGATCTGAATCTTTAAACTCAAAAGGTGCGTAAGCTGTATCAGATACAATCTTAACAGTATCAGCTTTTGCCATACCTAGTGAGAAAATGGGAAATAAAATGAGCAAACATGCTAGTATTTTTTTCTTCATTTTTAGTCTCCTTTTCCGAATATTTTCCCATTATATCAGAAAATGAATGAAAAGGCAAATTTTATGAATTTTATGTAAGGAAATATAACATGAGATACTCGCTCTTATCAACCTAGAGTAGAGTCTGAAAAGTAAATTTATGGTAAAATAGAAGGATAGAAAAATGCAGATGAGGCAATCATGATTAATAGAATTACAGATAATAAATTTAAACTAGTATCAAAATACCAACCTTCAGGAGATCAACCACAAGCGATTGAGCAGTTGGTTGACAATATCGAGGGTGGAGAAAAGGCTCAGATTCTGATGGGGGCTACGGGTACAGGGAAGACCTATACCATGAGTCAGGTTATTTCCAAAGTCAATAAACCTACTTTGGTCATTGCCCATAACAAAACCCTAGCTGGCCAGCTCTATGGGGAGTTCAAGGAATTTTTCCCTGAAAATGCAGTCGAGTACTTCGTGTCTTACTATGATTATTACCAACCAGAGGCCTATGTCCCTTCGAGCGATACCTACATTGAGAAAGATAGTTCCGTCAATGACGAGATTGATAAGCTTCGCCATTCAGCGACTTCAGCACTTTTGGAGCGCAATGATGTCATCGTTGTGGCTTCTGTCTCTTGTATCTATGGTTTGGGTTCGCCTAAGGAATATGCTGATAGCGTGGTAAGTTTGCGTCCAGGTCTTGAGATTTCTCGTGACAAACTCTTGAATGACTTGGTCGATATACAGTTTGAACGCAATGATATTGATTTCCAACGAGGAAGATTTCGCGTTCGTGGGGATGTGGTGGAGATTTTCCCAGCTTCCCGAGATGAACACGCTTTTCGAGTAGAGTTTTTTGGGGATGAGATTGACCGTATCCGCGAGGTTGAGGCTTTGACAGGTCAGGTACTGGGAGAAGTGGATCATTTGGCGATTTTCCCTGCCACTCACTTTGTGACCAATGACGACCACATGGAGGTTGCTATTGCGAAAATTCAAGCAGAATTAGAAGAGCAGTTAGCTGTCTTTGAGAAGGAAGGTAAACTGCTAGAAGCCCAGCGTTTGAAACAGCGGACAGAGTATGATATTGAGATGTTACGTGAGATGGGTTATACAAATGGGGTTGAGAACTACTCTCGTCACATGGATGGTCGAAGCGAGGGAGAGCCTCCTTATACGCTGCTCGACTTCTTCCCGGATGATTTCTTAATTATGATTGATGAAAGCCATATGACCATGGGGCAGATTAAGGGCATGTACAATGGAGACCGTTCGCGTAAGGAAATGCTGGTCAATTATGGTTTTCGTTTGCCGTCTGCCTTGGACAATCGTCCGCTACGCCGGGAGGAGTTTGAAAGCCATGTGCATCAGATTGTTTACGTTTCAGCGACACCCGGTGACTATGAGAAAGAACAGACGGATACGGTTATTGAGCAGATCATCCGTCCGACAGGGCTTCTGGATCCAGAAGTGGAAGTCCGTCCAACCATGGGGCAGATTGATGATCTCTTAGGTGAAATCAATGCCCGTGTTGAAAAGAACGAACGAACCTTTATCACAACCTTGACCAAGAAAATGGCAGAGGACTTAACTGACTACTTCAAAGAAATGGGCATCAAAGTCAAGTACATGCACTCGGACATCAAGACCTTGGAGCGGACAGAGATTATTCGTGACCTGCGTTTGGGTGTCTTTGATGTTTTGGTCGGAATCAACCTGCTTCGCGAAGGGATTGATGTGCCTGAAGTAAGTTTGGTTGCCATTCTCGATGCTGATAAGGAAGGATTCCTCCGTAACGAGCGTGGATTGATTCAGACCATTGGACGTGCTGCCCGTAATAGCGAAGGACATGTTATCATGTACGCTGATACCATGACTCAGTCTATGCAACGTGCTATTGATGAAACGGCTCGTCGTCGGAAAATCCAGATGGCTTATAATGAAGAGCATGGTATCGTTCCACAAACCATTAAGAAAGAAATCCGTGACCTAATCGCCGTAACCAAGGCAGTTTCCAAAGAAGAGGACAAGGAAGTCGATATCAATAGCCTCAACAAACAAGAGCGCAAAGAACTTGTCAAGAAACTCGAAAAACAAATGCAAGAAGCCGTCGAAGTACTTGACTTTGAACTAGCAGCCCAGATTCGTGATATGATGCTGGAAGTGAAGGCGTTGGGATAGGAAAGGATAAAAATAAATGGATCTTACTATCAAACAGATGGAAACTCCTGAAGAGATAGAAGGAAAATCCCTCGTTCACTGGCAAACGTGGAGAGAGGCTTATGACGACTTTTTGCCTGCAGAATTTCAGGAGACAATGACATTAGAAAGATGTCGATTCTTTAGTCAAAAATATCCAGAAAATACATTGATTGCGATGGACGGCATGAAGGTAGTTGGTTTTATCAGTTATGGAAACTTTCGTAATGAGACTATTCAAGCTGGTGAAATTATCGCCTTATATGTTTTAAAAGACTATTATGGAAAAGGTATTGCTCAGAAGTTAATGACGGAAGCTCTGACTACTCTTGAACATTTCTCTGAAATATTCTTATGGGTATTAAAAGAAAATAAGCGAGCCATTGCTTTTTATCAAAAAATGGGTTTTACTGTTGATGGCCAAGAAAAAATACTTGAACTTGGAAAGCCTATCATTGAAATTAGAATGGTATTTAAGAGTTCAACAAAATCAGAGAGTTAAATGCAAGGACAGTTGTGATTTGTTTTCAGATTGCACAATGAACAAATGATTACGTTTTAGAATATATTTTTAAATAGGAAGAAGTTATTGTGAAAGTAAAAGAGACGAAGTATAAGAAGTCATCGGGGCTAGATTCTCATAAATTAGTAGGGTTCTGTCTTATATTGAGTTTGGTATTAGTGATAGGATTTGGTGTTAATCAAATTTTTAATATCTTACCAATTCCATTGCCCTACAAGGAAATCAATTATAGTTTTCCCTTGTATCTGAATCTTTTTTGTTTAGTTTATAGGGTATTTGACTATTTTTTTCTAGACTCGTCTAGAAAAAAGGTGACCCTAAAAAGATTTACTGAATTATTTATCTATCTTAATAGTATCGGTTTAATTGTACATCTTTTTATAGGGATTGGTGGGAAAAACAGTAAGGGTATTCTGCCTTCCCTCTTAACCTTAGATCACCGCTACATCTGGTTTCCAATTTCAACTTACCTGTTCTTTTTCTCCCTTGCTGGCTTAACCGTTCTATTGCAGAATCATATGAAAAAATGAGGAATATACCATGATGAAACATTTAACTTTTTTAGAATGGTCTATCTGATTTTACTAGCATTTGTCCTTATCGATTTTGCCTTTCAATATTTGGTTTATCATTCACCCCCATTCTTTGGGACAGTTGGCTTTTCCTTTTAATTTTTACTCTGTTTATTCACTTTTGGAGACCTTTGGTAATTCTTGATCTTCTTTTTGGGATAGTTGGAATACAATTTATTCCTATAGTATTTAATACAGGGCTCTTTTTACCAGTTATTTTGGTTATGGCGCATAATATTTGTGATTATTTTAAGAACCGATATCATCTCTTAGAAGGAATCCGTAGCGCTTTTTGTAGTTTCTATATCTGGTTATTTGTAATTGTCGTTTTCGCCTTTACTCCAAATCCTCCTGTTCCAATCACTATTGATTATGAAGTTCAGGAACAAGAAATCGTCATTCAAAAAGGATATTTGCTTCATGAAGTATATTATTACCATGAACGAATAAATCCCTTAATTATGAAATCTAAAATCAAGTACGAAAAAGTCATTTAATATAGAAAGAGAGTCCTATGTCCTGTTCCAAATTAATGATTTTAGAAAGTATATTGTATTAAGCTCGAAAGATAATGGCAGATATGATTTATTTGTATACATCAATCTGGCACCTTTGAAATACTCAAAAGTAATCCTAGGCCCAAAGGTTACGGACGCAGACTATATTGCTCCTTATCTCAAACTTGCCAATCCTGATATAGAGATAGAAAGCTCGAAAATCCCTTATCGTTAAGTTTAGAAAAAATTAAAGCTTCAAAGAAATTATAATCTTTTATTAATAAGGAGAATCTAGTAATGAAAAAATGGTTACTTTTAATTTTCTGTATTATAAATATTGTCCCTTTATTCTACGTTTTGCATTCCTTATCTTTACAACAACTTATGATATTTTTCCTGAAGTAAATCAAGCGGAGGTAGAGACAGCAGTACGAAGAACCCTTGATTTGTATGGTTTTAAAGGAGATATGAAGGTTACGAAGTTTTCTAGAGATAAATGGACTTCTGAAAAATACAAAATTGAATACGATTATAGTGAAGAGGTTGATGGAAGTAGAGTCACTGTGAGTCATGCCTTGTTTTATCGTCCAAAGTCCTCAAAATACAATCCCCAAAAGACTGATGAAGAACTAGCCTATGATGGGAGTACGAAAACCATGTTACAAGAATTTTCAGACATGGCTCATAAACTACTTAACCAGCATCCTGTCAGTATTTCTCACAAAGAGAAGGTAGAGAGTTTTTTTAAGCAATATGAAAATCCAAATCTAGAATATGTGAATAGTTACTGGAGTGTCGATACTGAATCTGAAAATATTCAAGACTATTATGCTCTCATTGAAAAGAATCGTAAGGAAGGGAAAGCTTTTCAAGGTTTGTATGATCTCCCTATTGATGAATTCTTGGAAAAAGAAATGATTAAAGGATACATCATCTATCGCGATATTGTTTTAGAAGAGGGTGAGAAAGATTATTTTGATAGTGAAGGCGGACTGACAGGATTTATTTCAAATGGGATAGATAATGCCGAGTTGCCAGATGCCTTTTATGAGGTTTCTTACTACTATGGTGCTAAAGGATATCGTTCAGGTAGTAGTGTTTCTTTAAAGATTCAAAACCATAAGATGCTCTATTATGGAAGTAATTTTAACTAAAAATTTTATATGTAACAATTTATGTTAAAATAATAGACGAGATAATTTAAAAGTGATAGATATTAGTCATTAGTTAGTAGTTTGAATTTAAAGGAGAAATAAATAGTGAAAAATTCAAGTACTTTTAACAAGCTTATTTATACTGTCCTATATTCCTTACTGATAGCATTTGTTATCGCTCATTTCATATTATGGTCATTTGGTTTATCATTTACTCCGATTATTTGGAATATTTGGCTCTTCCTTCTAATTTTTACTCTATTTATTCGCTTTTTGAAATCCTTTGCAATTCTTGATCTTCTATTTGGGATATTTGGACTGAAATTTATTCCCATAGCGTGGAATACAAGGTTTTTTGTTCCAATTATCCTCTCTATTTCGCATATTTTTATTTACTTTTTAAAGGGGAAATATCGCTTCCTTGAAGGAGTGCGCAGTGTGATTTGTAGTTTTTATATTTGGTTATTTGTAATTGTCATTTTCGCTTTTATTCCAAATCCTCCTGTTCCAATCACTATTGATTATGAAGTTAGGGAACAAGAAATTGTCATAACAAAAGGATATTTGCTTCATGATGTATACTATTATCATGAACTGATTAATCCCTTCATCATGAAATCTGACATCAAGTCTGAAAAAATTATATAACAACTTAGAAAGTGAGTAAATTTATGTCCCGCTCCCAATTAACGATTTTAACAAACATCTGTCTTGTCGAAGACCTTGAAACACAGAGCGTAGTCATGCAATATCGTTCTCCTGAAAACAATCGCTGGTCTGGCTACGCTTTTCCAGGAGGTCATGTTGAGAATGGCGAGGCTTTCGCAGAGTCTGTCATTCGTGAAATCTATGAAGAAACAGGATTGACTATCCAAAATCCTCAACTTGTCGGCATTAAAAATTGGCCACTAGATACAGGTGAGCGCTACATCGTCGTTTGTTATAAGGCGACAGAGTTTACTGGAAATCTCCAATCCTCAGAAGAAGGAGAAGTATCTTGGGTGCAAAAAGACCAGATTCCAAACTTGGATCTGGCCTATGATATGCTACCCTTGATGGAAATGATGGAAGCACCTGACAAGTCAGAGTTCTTCTATCGCCACCGTACAGTGGACGGCTGGGAGAAAGAAATATTCTAGTCTTTTACTAAATAACCTAACTGATCCAAGGCCTCCTCGATATAGTGGAGGTCTTGTTGTGTCTCAGCTTCAACAAGGTGGTAATGGATGCCGTCTGTCAATTCAGAAAGTGGTCTAAAGTCAGAATTCTCGACTTGCTCCAGAAAGTGCTGGACATCTCGGCGACAGGTGAGTTTGAGTAGGGTTTCAATTTCGCCATAAACGGGATGATCAATTAAGATATTTTGAACGCGTCCGCCATTATCTACTATAGCCAAAAGTTCCTGCCCGATTTCTTCCAGTTCATGTTTCACTTTAAAGAGTTTGTGGACGTAGGGACTGGCATCATTTTCTTTGTAGATATAGCCACGATTGGTGGATAAGATAGGAGCCCCATCTGCTCGGAGAATGGCGATGTCCTGTACAATGATCTGACGTGTGACATGAAAGTGTTCAGCCAAGGTTTGACCATTGAGAGCTTTTGGCGCCTCTTTTAACAGTTTGAGAAGAGCTTGTTTGCGATCTTTTGTCATAGCTTTTCCTTTTAGCGACGTTTTCGAAGCACTTTAAAGACAGCTAGCGCCAATGTATAGTCTACCATACTATGGACGATTGTGCCAAAACCAACTAGGACAAAGAGAACATAAAACATATTTTCAACATTTGTCCCTGAAGTAGCATAGAAGATGATACAAGCTAGTACCTCAGCGATAGCATGAACAACACCTAAAACAAAGTTAAAAATCCAAGATGCCTTTGGTTTATCCAAGGTTTCAGGGAATTTTTTTAAGTAAAATGCTCCTAAAGTACCAAAAACGATGTGAGAAAAGGCGCGCAGAACGATAACCATAGGGTAGCCTGCCATCAGGAACCCGAGACTAGAAGCGATGATAACAAAACCAGCCATCAAAGGTGATAGGAACATGGCGATAAAGATGGCGATATGGCTTCCCAAAGTGTAAGAAGCTGGTGGGATGACGATTTTAAAAGGCATAATGATCGGAATCAAAATCGCGATTGCTGTGAGTAGTGCAGTCATAGTCATAAACTGCGTTTTTTTCCGTATATCCATAAGAACCTCCATTTATCTGTATATACACAAGTATAGTACAATAAATAGATAGGCATGTCAAGAATTTATTTTGATTTTATTGAAAATTTTCAAAAGTATAGGTGGTAGATTTAAAGGATTTTTATATATTTTCAAAATTTTAAACTAATGACTCCTTGGTAAATAACTTTTTATGAGTAGAAGATGAACCTTTACTGGTGAAAACTAAAATTCCACCTCCAAGGATGAAAGTGGAATTATGTTTATTTCTTCAAGGTTTCGAGACGTGGGACAATTGCTGCCGTTAGAACGGCAGAGATGACAAGCTCAGCGATTGAATTTGTAGAGATAACAGTTGCCAGGAGTTTTTGGATATTGCCGTCGAAGACATTTCCGAAAAGGAAGAAGATTCCCCCAAGGACAAAAACTGTATTTGTAAGTGAACCGAGAGCACCAGCAATGATGAGACCCGTTTTGTTTTTCAATAATTTATAAACTAGGTAAGGAGTCAGACCAATCAAAATGCGAGGTAGGATGGCGATCATTGCGGAATAGATGTTTCCGTTTGGTACAAAAGGTGAAAATAGGTAACTGGTTGGAAGGATTGTAATCGTGTTGACCGTCAAGCTCAATAGCCCCATCAAAAAACCAAGTGTAACTCCAACTCGTGGGCCGTAAATAATACTTGCAATGATTACTGGAATATGAACGATGGTTGGTTTGATTGGAAATGGGAATAGATTAAATAAGAGAGAGCTCAGAAAGTGAATGACCAACATGGTCGCAAAAAAGATAGCAATTGGAGCAATGTTAGAGCGTTTTTTCATCGAGAGATTCCTTTATTCTTTCTAAAATAGTATTCAGGTCAGCTAGGGCGCCTTTTCCGTAATCGCCACAGGCTAGTAGAGATTCCTTTGGAGAGATAATCTGATAACCATAGGTCTCTAATGTTTTTAGATTAGCCTGAGTTGCCGGATGGTCATACATCTTTGTGTTCATGGCTGGTGCGACTAACTTTTTGACGTGGTCTGGTAGGGCAAGAGCTGTACTGGTAACCATGTTATCCGCAAAACCATGTGCTAGTTTGGCAATGGTATTAGCAGTAGCAGGGACGACGATAAAAAGGTCGGTTTCTTTACCTCTTTCAATATGATTGACTTGATCAGGATAGGGTTCCTGCATGACATCAAGATGGACAGGATTTTGAGAGAGGACCTGTAGTGTCAGCGGTTGGATAAACTCTCTCGCTGCCTCAGTCATTAGGACAGTGACATCATGGCCTTGTTTTTTCAAGGAACTGACCAGGTCGGCTGATTTATAGGAGGCAATGGAACCTGTCACTGTGACGAGAATATTTGCCATGGCTTTCCTTTCTAAGAATCGTATGCTTGAATTTTTTCAAGGAGGAGTTTTGCGATTTCTTCTTTGGTTTGAACGGTTTGGAGTTGCTCTTTCTCAACAAAGATTGCCCGATGCTGATTTGCTGAAATTTGAGTGAGGTCATTTGCTATGATCAGGTCAGCCTGGTTCTTGACAAGACTCTTTCGAGCAATCTCAATGAGATAATCTTCAGAGACATCAACCAGCAGTTTGAAACCAATCAAACGAATAGCAGGATTCCATTCCTTGACTAGAGAGATGATTTTGGGTGTTTTTTTCAAAAATAAAACCTGCACCTCGTCAGTTGAAGAAATCTTAGCTTGATGATTATGCTTGCTTAAAAATTCTTTTAGATTGGAGCTAGCTTGCACCTCCTCCAACCCCGTCATATAAACAGGCGTGTAGTCGGACACAGCCATTGAATGAATCAGAACCTGATAATCCTTAACATGTTCTAGCATTTCCACTAGAAGGTCATTGGTGTTGTTAATTTCTCGAATGGTTAAATGGGGATGAGTTTTTGGCTTCACCGCTCGTTTTGTTGTAATCAAACAAACTTCGTGTCCCGCAGCAAGCAAGGTTTCTGTGATGATTTTTCCTAAGCGACCAGTTGAATGGTTAGTGATAGAGCGGACGCTGTCGATAGCTTCACTCGTACCGCCCGATGTAACTAAAATTTTCATAGAACTATTGTACACAAAAATAAACAGTAAGTAAAATGAAAGCGATAAATTATTGGTGAAAATGAAGGTCTACTATAGTCTAAAACTATAAAACCATATAAAATTTTTCAAAGGATTCCAAAAAAAACTTGAAAACCAGGATATTCACGAACGTTTTAAGGGTTTAATAGTGTTAAAAATCTTGTTTTGTGTTATAATGAATTATCACATTAGAGGTTAGAGGAGTTTTGAATGAAAACAGATATTGAAATCGCACAGAGTATTGAGTTAAAGCCAATCGTTGATGTTGTAGAGAAACTGGGTATTTCTTACGATGATTTGGAATTGTATGGAAAGTACAAGGCTAAGCTCAGCTTTGATAAAATTCGTGCAGTTGAGAGCAATCCAGTTGGGAAATTAATCTTGGTAACTGCCATCAACCCAACGCCTGCAGGTGAGGGGAAATCAACCATTACCATTGGTCTTGCGGATGCCTTGAACAAGATTGGTAAGAAAACCATGATTGCCATTCGCGAACCGTCTCTTGGTCCAGTAATGGGGATTAAGGGTGGTGCAGCCGGTGGTGGTTATGCCCAAGTGTTGCCAATGGAGGACATCAACCTCCACTTTACTGGGGATATGCATGCTATTACAACTGCCAACAATGCTCTTTCTGCCTTGATTGACAACCACTTGCACCAAGGAAATGAGCTGGGAATCGACCAACGTCGTATCCTTTGGAAACGTGTTGTGGACTTGAATGACCGTGCTCTTCGCCATGTGACTGTCGGTCTTGGTGGGCCTCTAAACGGTATTCCACGCGAGGACGGTTTTGACATTACAGTTGCTTCTGAAATCATGGCGATTCTTTGCTTGGCGACTGATATTGAAGATTTGAAACGTCGTTTGGCTAATATTGTAATCGGTTATCGCTATGACCGTACGCCTGTTTCTGTAGGGGATTTACAAGTTGAAGGTGCTTTGGCTTTGATTTTGAAGGATGCTATTAAGCCGAACTTGGTTCAGACAATTTACGGTACACCCGCCTTTGTACACGGTGGCCCATTTGCCAATATTGCTCATGGATGTAACTCTGTTTTGGCAACAAGCACAGCCCTTCGCTTGGCGGACTATACAGTTACTGAAGCTGGTTTTGGTGCGGATCTTGGCGCTGAGAAATTCCTTGATATCAAGACACCAAACTTGCCAACTTCTCCAGATGCGGTAGTCATCGTTGCAACCCTTCGTGCCCTCAAGATGAATGGTGGAGTTGCTAAAGATGCTTTGACAGAAGAGAACGTGGAAGCAGTTCGCACAGGTTTTGCCAACTTGAAACGTCACGTTGAGAACATCCGTAAGTTCGGTATTCCAGCAGTCGTAGCTATCAATGAATTTGTAACTGATACAGAAGCTGAAATCGCAGCCTTGAAAGAACTCTGTGCCTCAATCGATGTTCCAGTTGAGTTGGCTAGTGTCTGGGCTGATGGTGCAGAAGGTGGCGTAGCGCTTGCCGAAACACTTGTTAAGACTATCTCTGAAAATCCAGCCAACTACACACGTCTTTATGACAATAACCTTTCTGTCCAAGAAAAGATTGAAAAGATTGTCACTGAAATCTACCGTGGTAGCAAAGTGAACTTTGAGAAGAAAGCTCAAACGCAAATCGCTCAGATTGTTCAGAATGGATGGGACAAATTGCCAATCTGTATGGCTAAAACTCAGTACAGTTTTTCTGACAATCCAAATGCACTTGGAGCACCAGAAAACTTTGAAATTACCATTCGTGAATTGGTACCAAAATTAGGGGCTGGCTTTATCGTTGCCCTAACTGGTGATGTTATGACCATGCCAGGACTTCCAAAACGACCAGCAGCTCTCAACATGGATGTTGAAAGCGATGGAACCGTTCTAGGATTGTTCTAATATTTAGATGATATTTAAAGAGTTTGGAAATGCTATCCAAGCTCTTTTTCTTATCTAGATATGAGGCCTTGTCTTCAGCTGATGAGAGAGTTTTCTTCTACAAGCAACCAGTCTAGGTAAAGATATTTTCTCTGATTTCTGATATAATAGAAACATTGACTTCAAGAGTAAGGAAGAGAAAATGAACGCATTATTGAATGGAATGAATGACCGTCAAGCTGAGGCGGTGCAAACGACCGAAGGTCCCTTATTGATTATGGCGGGGGCTGGTTCTGGGAAGACTCGTGTTTTAACTCACAGAATCGCCTACTTGATTGATGAAAAAATGGTTAATCCTTGGAATATCTTGGCCATTACCTTTACCAATAAGGCTGCGCGTGAGATGAAGGAGCGTGCTTATGGGCTCAATCCAGCAACTCAGGACTGTCTGATTGCGACCTTTCACTCCATGTGTGTTCGTATTTTGCGTCGTGATGCAGATCACATTGGCTACAATCGTAATTTTACTATTGTAGATCCTGGTGAACAACGTACCCTTATGAAGCGCATTCTCAAGCAGTTAAACTTGGATCCTAAAAAATGGAATGAACGAACCATTTTGGGAACCATTTCCAATGCCAAGAATGATTTGATAGATGATGTGGCTTATGCTGCTCAAGCTGGTGATATGTACACGCAAATTGTGGCCCAGTGTTACACAGCCTATCAAAAAGAACTTCGTCAGTCAGAATCGGTTGACTTTGATGATTTGATTATGTTGACCCTGCGCCTCTTTGATCAGAATCCTGACGTCTTGACTTACTATCAGCAGAAGTTCCAGTACATTCACGTTGATGAGTACCAAGATACCAACCATGCCCAGTACCAACTGGTCAAACTCTTAGCTTCACGCTTTAAAAACATCTGCGTGGTTGGGGATGCGGACCAGTCCATCTACGGTTGGCGTGGGGCTGATATGCAGAATATCTTGGACTTCGAGAAAGATTATCCTCAAGCCAAGGTAGTTTTGCTAGAAGAAAATTATCGTTCAACTAAAACCATTCTCCAAGCTGCCAATGACGTCATCAAAAACAATCAAAATCGCCGCCCCAAGAATCTCTGGACCCAGAATGCCGATGGGGAGCAGATTATTTACTATCGTGCAAATGACGAACAGGACGAGGCTGTTTTTGTAGCCAAAACCATCGATGAACTTGGTCGCAGTCAAAACTTCCTCCACAAGGATTTTGCAGTTCTTTATCGAACTAATGCGCAATCCCGTACTATTGAGGAGGCTCTCCTAAAGTCCAATATTCCTTATACTATGGTTGGTGGGACCAAGTTCTACAGCCGTAAGGAAATCCGTGACATTATCGCCTACCTCAATCTCATCGCTAATCTGAGTGACAATATCAGTTTTGAGCGCATTATTAACGAACCAAAACGTGGAATTGGCCCAGGAACAGTTGAGAAAATCCGTGACTTTGCTAACCTGCAAGAGATGTCTATGCTGGATGCTTCAGCCAACATCATGTTGTCTGGCATCAAGGGAAAGACAGCCCAGTCGATCTGGGATTTCGCAAATATGATTCTGAATTTGCGCGAGCAACTGGACCAGTTAACCATTACAGAGTTAGTTGAGGCTGTTTTAGAAAAAACAGGTTATATCGATATTCTCAATGCCCAAGCAACCTTGGAAAGCAAGGCTCGGGTTGAAAATATCGAGGAATTTCTCTCTGTTACCAAGAACTTTGATGACAATCCTGATAGTCAAGAAGAGGAAACCGGTTTAGATAAACTAAGTCGTTTCTTGAATGACCTTGCCTTGATTGCGGACACAGATTCAGGCAGTCAGGAGACGTCAGAAGTGACCTTGATGACCCTCCATGCAGCTAAGGGACTCGAGTTCCCAGTTGTCTTTATCATCGGGATGGAGGAAAATGTCTTTCCGCTTAGTCGCGCAGCTGAAGATCCAGATGAGCTAGAAGAGGAACGCCGTTTGGCCTATGTAGGTATCACACGCGCAGAAAAGATCCTCTATCTGACCAATGCCAACTCTCGCCTGCTTTTCGGTCGTACCAACTACAATCGTCCGACCCGTTTTATCAATGAAATTAGTTCGGACTTGCTTGAGTATCAAGGTTTGGCTCGTCCAGCTAATACCAGCTTCAAGGCATCTTATAGCAGTGGTGGGATTGCTTTCGGTCAAGGAATGAGTTTGGCTCAGGCTCTTCAAGAACGGAAACGCAATGCTGCACCAAGTTCTATCCAGTCAAGTGGTCTTCCATTTGGACAATTTGCAGCAGGAAATAAAAAAGATTCGACTGATACAAGCTGGTCTATTGGAGATATTGCTCTCCATAAGAAGTGGGGTGAGGGAACTGTTCTGGAAGTTTCAGGTAGTGGTGATACTCAGGAACTAAAAATCAATTTCCCAGAAGTAGGGCTGAAAAAACTTCTAGCTAGTGTAGCCCCAATTGAGAAAAAAATCTAATTTTCCATCCTTCTCACGAATAATAAAGTGAGGAGGATTTTTATGTACAGTATTTCATTCCAAGAAGATTCACTCTTACCGAGAGAAAGACTAGTTAGAGAAGGAGTAGAGGCTCTGAGCAATCAAGAATTGTTAGCCATTCTGCTAAGAACGGGAACACGTCAGTCTAATGTATTTGAAATCGCTCAGAAAGTCTTGAATAGTCTGACTAGTCTAACCGATTTGAAAAAAATGACCTTGCAGGAATTGCAGAGTCTGTCTGGTATTGGACGTGTTAAAGCCGTTGAATTACAAGCTATGATAGAACTAGGACACCGTATTCACAAACATGAAACCCTTGAGATGGAAAGTATTCTCAGCAGTCAAAAGCTAGCCAAGAAAATGCAACAGGAACTTGGCGACAAAAAACAAGAGCACCTAGTGGCGCTCTATCTCAATACTCAAAATCAAATCATTCATCAGCAGACCATCTTTATCGGATCTGCAACACGTAGTATTGCTGAACCGAGGGAAATTCTTCACTATGCCCTCAAGCATATGGCTACCTCAGTGATTCTCGTTCACAATCATCCATCTGGTGCAGTATCTCCTAGTCGAAACGACGACCATGTCACTAAGCTAGTCAAGGAAGCCTGTGAACTGATGGGAATTGTTTTCTTGGACCATCTGATTGTCTCTCACTCTGATTACTTTAGTTACCGTGAAAAGACGGATTTGATTTAGAGTTCGTTAACAACATAGTCAAACAATGTTTTATCTTTGGGGCGATTTTCAAATAGAAATTCTGGATGCCATTGGACACCAAGATAAGGGAAGTCGTCCGTAGTTGTCACAGCCTCAATGATTCCATCTTTAGGATCATGTGCTACAACCTTAAGATTTGAAGCTAGATCTTTAATGCTCTGATGGTGGAAGGAGTTGATGTGAGAGATTTCTCCATAGATTTCTCGGAGAATTGTATCAGGCTCCGTTACGAGGCGTTGGGTCGTGTATTCGGCTGAACAGTCCTGCCAATGATCCTCGATATCTTGGTGAAGCGTACCTCCCATAGCAACATTGAAAAGCTGAGTACCCCGACAAACAGAGAAAACTGGTTTCTTCTGCTTGATGGCTTCTCTGATAAGGGCTAATTCAAACTGGTCTCTTTGAAGATGGTAGTCATCGCTGTCAATGGTTTTAGGTTCACCATAGAATTTTGGATCAACATTTTGCCCACCCGTAAGGATTAGTTTATCAATCATAGCGACGTAATGGCTTGCCATTTCTTGATCACCAATCGGAAGGATGATGGGAATTCCGCCAGCGTCCTTGACTCCTTCAACAAAGCCTTTTGCCGCATAGCTCATCATGACATCATCATCTGGATGAGCTTTTTCATTTCCTGTAATCCCAATAACTGGTTTTTTCATAAATGCTTTCGCTTTCTAATCCTCTTTACGCATAAAATAGAGGAGAGTTTGTAGTTCGCTTGTCAAATCGACATACTGAACGACCACATCTTTTGGAAGATGAAGGTGGACGGGTGAAAAACTGAGAATACCTTTTATACCTGCATCAACCAAAAGATTGGCAACTTCTTGTGATTTAACACTTGGAACTGTTAGGATAGCAGTTTTGACATCTGCTTCTTTGATTTTTTCTTTAATCTGTGAGATACCATAGATTGGAATCCCATCAGATGTCTGGGTGCCAACTTCTGGATGGTCATCTAGGTCAAAGGCCATGATAATTTTCATCTTATTACGCTCATGGAAGCGGTAGTGGAGAAGGGCATGGCCCATATTTCCAATCCCAACCAGCATAACATTTGTAATCGAGTTATCATTTAGGAGGTCAGCAAAAAAATTCATCAATTTTTTAACATCATAACCAAACCCACGACGACCTAGTTCTCCAAAATAGGAAAAATCTCGGCGGACAGTTGCAGAATCGATACCAATAGCCTCTGCAATTTGCTTAGAGTTGGCACGTTCAATTTTTTCTGCATGAAATCTCTTGAAAATCCGATAGTAAAGAGAGAGTCTTTTTGCTGTTGCTTTTGGAATAGCAGACTGTTTATCTTTCACAAAATCACAACCTTTCTATTCTTCTATTTTATAGAAACATTGTGAAAAAATCAACAAAAACAAGAAAAAACTAAGAGAATTCTTAGTTTTAATCTGAAAAATTAGTTTGTGATAAAAAACGGTAGAGATCGCCAACTAATCCTTGATAAATCACTTTATCATTCCGTGTTAAGGAACTGATTAGGAGAGTGTCGGGCAGGGTAACACAGCCTGATAGTGATAGCATAAGCTCTTCGTAATCGGCAAATTCAAGTGTACGTTCTACGTGATAGTTATCTTTATAAGTCAAACGAAACATAGCCAATCATCTCTCTTCTTTTGTGAAGATTCCGCGTTCTACAAGACTGTCCATGAGGAAGTAGAATTTCTCTTGGTGGATATGGTGTTCTTCAGATTTAAAGATATTGACCAAACGAAGACCTGATTTGTCAGTGATATTAATTTTAACACCTGTAAGCTCTTTGTTGATGATAATTTTTAGTAGGAAACCTTCACCACTATTAGGAACTTTTTCAAGTAGACGAGTCAGTTCATAGTTTCCTACCTTTGTTTCAAAGAAAGTATTGTCTTTCAGTGTAAACTTTTTTACAGATGGACTAAGTGTATAGTCGTAGCGGCAGTTTTGTAGTTTAATGGTTTTTTCGAATGCCATTAGGTTAATCTCCAATAATATTTTTTAAGATTTGTGCCAGTTGTTTCAGTTCCTCATCAGTATTAAGAGGGGACAGACTGATACGGACAGACTCTTTTAAACGATGCGAATCAGGCCCATAAAGAGTTTCGAGGACATGGCTAGTCTGCACAACACCAGCAGTACAGGCTGAACCAGTTGAGATTGAGATTCCTTCAAGGTCTAACCGAAGCAAGAGTAAGTCATTTTTTTGACCAGGGAAGCCAATGTTGAAAACATAAGGAAGTTGGTGTTTGCTTTCATTGAGATAGTAGTTGAGACCTGCAATTTCTTCTAGAAAAACAGTTTTTAATCCCTCTAGTTTTTGGTAATGCTCAGCCTGATGATCCAAGTCTTCTTTGAGGGCAGCAACCATACCGACGATGGCAGCAAGGTTTTCTGTTCCAGCTCGTTTCTTTTGTTCTTGGTCCCCACCGTGAAAATAGGAATCAAAGTCCGTGGAAGAAGCATAAAGAAAGCCGATTCCTTTTGGTCCATGGAATTTGTGGGCGGAAGCACTGAGGAAATCAATTCCTAATTTTTCTGGATGGATAGGGATTTTCCCGATAGCTTGAACAGCATCTACATGATAAGCAACAGGATGCTCTTTTAAAACACGTCCAATCTCAGCTATTGGCAAGAGACTGCCCGTTTCATTATTGGCATACATGGTAGAAACTAGGATGGTATCGTCACGCAACGCTTCTTGAATTTGCTGCGCAGTGATTTCTTGATTTACTGGTTGGATGATTGTCACTTCAAAACCAAAATGTTGCACCAGGTAATCGATGGTCTCAAGCACAGAATGGTGTTCAATAGCTGTCGTGATGATGTGTTTTCCACGTTCTTGATGACGGAGACAATAGCCGATGATAGCGGTATTATTACTTTCTGTTCCGCCAGATGTGAAAAAGATTCGTTGTGGCTTGGTTCCTAGTAAATGGGCTAACTCCTGACGGGCTTCACGGAGCAGTTTACCAGCCTGCCGACCATGACTATGAATACTAGAAGGATTCCCATGGGTTTCCTGCATGACCTTGGTCATTTCTGCAATAGCTACTGCTGACATTGGAGTAGTGGCAGCATTGTCCAAATAAATCAAAGAATCACCTTATTCCTTTTTATTATATGCAAAGAGTGGGCTAACTGGTTTTCTTTCGTGGATACGGACGATGGCATCACCAATCAATTCGCTAGCGGTGATATAACATACATTTTCCGGAGTTCTTTCTTTGGTTGCTACAGAGTCTGTCACAAGGATTTCTTTGATGTTAGTAGCATCAAGAAGGTCAGCAGCACCTTCTACAAAGAGACCATGACTGGATACCGCATAGATTTCAGTTGCACCTTCACGTTCAACGATTTTGGCTGCTTCTGAGAAAGTACGCCCAGTATTTAGGATATCATCAATCAAGATGGCCTTCTTGCCTTCGACATCACCGATGATGTAACCTTGGCTACGCTCTGAATCGTCTTGAGCATAGTCGATGATTGCGATTGGTGCATCTAAATATTCAGCTAAACTGCGGGCACGTTTGACGCCAGAATTCTTTGGACTAACAACAACGACATCTGATCCCAGCAACCCTTTATCGCTGTAGTGTTTAGCAAAGAGAGGAATTGTATAGAGGTTATCTACTGGAATGTCAAAGAAACCTTGAACCTGAACAGCGTGCAAATCAAGAGTTAGAACACGACTTACACCAGCCTTGACAAGCATATTGGCAACCAGTTTTGCAGTGAGGGGTTCGCGAGAAGAAGCGATACGATCCTGACGAGCATAACCAAAGTAAGGAAGGACAACGTTGATACTATGAGCACTTGCACGTACACAAGCATCAACCATGATTAACAACTCCATCAAGTGGTTGCTAACGGGGTAGCTGGTTGATTGGATGATGTAGACATCGTAACCACGGACACTCTCTTCAATGTTGACCTGGATTTCACCATCAGAAAATTGGCGAGAAGATAATTTTCCGAGAGGTACCCCAACCGTTTCTGCGATTTTTTGTGCAATTTCATGATTGGAATTAAGTGCAAAAAGTTTCATGTTGTTTCTATCTGACATTATAGACCGTCCTCTGTAAACTTTGTGAATCTCCTTTGAGAAAGTTCTGTTTTTCAAAGGGAGATTCTTTTATTTTTATCTTTTCTATTCTACCAAAAAAAGGAGATTATTTCAGCTTTTTTTCATGCTTTTAATAAAACGAATTAATTTTGAAGGAGCTTTCTGATAAGTTATCTGATTTTTATCTAAAAATCTCTGAAAATCGGCTTTTCCTTTCTCGTGATCAGTGACCTCTAGCTCCAGTTCGTAGTCTGTATGATCAAAGTAGTGACTTTCATCTAGTGCCATTAGACCAATCGACGTTTCCATTTCGTAACGAATAGTTGAAAGACAACCCAGAACAAGCCAGTCATGGCTTTCAATACCAATCTTAGCGAGCTTCTCTAAAACGAGCCCTTGAGGAAGTTTTTGTTTTTCCAGGTATGATTCAGCCTCTGGAAGATTCAGTTTCTGATTGTATTCCATATTTCCTATAGTTTGTGGCACCTTCAAGGTCAACTCCGCCCAATCTGAAAAGGTGCGAATGCGCATGGCAACCTTTTTTTCACGTAATTGAAAATCAGGTGTATCAATGTAGTAGTTTTTCTGAAGGACGGGTTGGATATGGGAAAACTGTTCTTTTAAATGATCGTAATCCTCTTTTTTCAGTAGTGTTTTCAGTTCAATTTCTAAATGTTTCATTTTTCTAACCTTTTTTCTATCTTTGAAAGCGATTTATGGTATAATGGACAATGTATTTATTGTATATGATTGTAGTGAAAAAATCAAAAATTTTCAACAACACAATCACATACCAAAAGGGAGAAAATATGACCATAGAATGGGAAGAATTTTTAGATCCTTACATTCAAGCTGTTGGTGAATTGAAGATTAAACTTCGTGGGATTCGCAAACAGTATCGTAAACAAAACAAGCATTCTCCGATTGAGTTTGTAACGGGTCGTGTCAAACCGATTGAAAGTATTAAGGAAAAAATGAATCGCAGAGGGATTGGCTACGATACTTTGGAACATGACTTACAGGATATTGCGGGTTTGCGGGTCATGGTGCAGTTCGTCGATGATGTTCAGGAAGTTGTTGCGATTTTACGCAAACGCCATGATATGAGAGTAGTACAGGAACGAGATTATATCACTCATCGTAAGGCTTCGGGTTATCGTTCTTATCACGTAGTTGTCGAATACACGGTTGATACGATCAACGGGGCTAAGACGATTTTGGCGGAGATTCAAATCCGGACTTTAGCCATGAATTTTTGGGCTACGATTGAGCATTCGCTCAATTATAAGTATCAGGGGGATTTCCCAGAGGAGATCAAGAAACGTTTGGAGATTACAGCTAGAATTTCCCATCAATTGGATGAAGAAATGGGGAAAATCCGTGATGATATTCAGGAAGCACAGGCTCTCTTTGATCCTTTAAGTAGAAAACTAAACGACGGTGTAGGAAATAGTGACGATACAGATGAAGAATACAGGTAAACGAATTGATCTGATTGCAAATAGAAAACCCCAGAGTCAAAAGGTTTTGTATGAGCTGAAAGACCAGTTGAAAAAACATCATTTTATACTCAACGACACCAATCCTGACATCGTCATATCAATTGGTGGGGATGGGATGCTTTTGTCTGCATTTCACAAGTACGAGAATCAGTTAGATAAAGTTCGATTTATTGGCGTACATACAGGACACTTGGGATTTTACACAGATTATCGCGATTTTGAGTTGGAACAGTTGGTTACCAATCTCCAACTGGATACTGGTGCCAAGGTTTCCTATCCTGTTTTGAATGTCAAGGTGACACTTGAAAACGGAGAAGTTAAGACCTTCCGTGCATTAAACGAAGCCAGCATCCGCAGGTCTGATCGCACCATGGTTGCGGATATCATTATTAACCACGTTCCATTTGAACGCTTTCGTGGAGATGGTGTGACTGTTTCAACGCCGACGGGAAGCACTGCTTATAACAAGTCCTTGGGTGGAGCTGTCTTGCATCCTACTATTGAGGCCTTGCAGTTGACTGAAATAGCGAGTCTTAACAACCGAGTCTATCGCACTTTGGGATCATCGATCATTATTCCCAAAAAAGATAAGATTGAACTCTTACCGACACGCAATGACTACCATACGATATCAGTCGATAACAGCGTTTATTCTTTCCGAAATATAGAACGGATTGAGTACCAAATCGACCATCACAAGATACACTTCGTAGCGACGCCAAGTCACACTAGTTTCTGGAATCGCGTCAAAGATGCCTTCATCGGCGAGGTGGACGAATGAGGTTCGAATTTATCGCAGATGAACATGTCAAAGTCAAAACCTTTCTTAAGAAACACGAGGTTTCTAAAGGACTTTTGGCTAAGATAAAGTTTCGAGGTGGGGCTATTTTGATCAACGACCAACCTCAAAATGCGACTTATCTCTTAGATGTTGGAGACAGGGTTACCATTGATATTCCAGCAGAGGAAGGCTTTGAAACTCTTGAAGCCATTGATCGTCCTCTAGATATCTTGTATGAAGATGACCATTTTCTGGTTTTGAATAAGCCTTATGGAATAGCATCCATCCCCAGTGTCAATCATTCCAATACCATTGCCAATTTTATCAAGGGCTACTATGTCAAGCGGGAATATGAAAACCAGCAGGTTCATATCGTGACTAGGCTTGATAGAGATACATCTGGTTTGATGCTCTTTGCCAAGCACGGCTATGCTCATGCACGTTTAGACAAGCAACTGCAACGAAAGTCTATCGAAAAACGGTATTTCGCTTTGGTTAAGGGCGATGGGGTTTTGGAGCTAGAAGGGGAAATTATTGCCCCGATTGCGCGTGATGAAGACTCCATTATCACGAGACGGGTTGCCAAAGGTGGGAAATACGCCCATACATCTTACAAAGTTGTAGCGTCTTATGGAAATATTCACCTAGTCGATATTCGCCTGCATACTGGTCGAACTCATCAGATCCGAGTGCATTTTTCTCATATTGGCTTCCCCTTGTTGGGAGATGATCTCTATGGAGGCAGCCTAGAAGATGGTATTCAACGCCAGGCCTTACATTGTCATTCCTTATCCTTTTATCATCCCTTCTTAGGGCGTCAGCTGGAGCTGGAAAGCCCTTTGCCAGATGATTTTAACAATCTTATTATTCAGTTATCAACTAATACTCTTTAAAATCTATTTTGAGTATAATTAATTATCTTAAAGGAGAAACTCATGGAAGTTTTTGAAAGTCTCAAAGCCAGTTTAGTTGGCAAAAATGCTCGTATTGTTCTACCTGAAGGGGAAGAACCACGTATCCTTCAAGCAACAAAACGCTTAGTAAAAGAAACGGAAGTTGTTCCTGTTTTGCTTGGAAATCCTGCAAAAATTAAAATTTATCTTGAAATCGAAGGGATCATGGATGGTTATGAAGTGATTGATCCACATCATTATCCTCAATTTGAAGACATGGTGGTTGCACTCGTAGAACGTCGTAAAGGAAAAATGTCGGAAGAAGAAGCACGTCAGGTCTTACTAGAAGATGTCAACTACTTTGGTGTTATGCTTGTCTATATGGGCTTGGTAGATGGAATGGTATCAGGAGCTATTCACTCAACAGCTTCAACAGTTCGTCCAGCTCTTCAAATTATCAAAACGCGTCCAAATGTAACTCGTACTTCAGGAGCTTTTCTTATGGTGCGTGGTACAGAACGTTACTTGTTTGGTGACTGTGCCCTTAATATTAATCCTGATGCAGAAGCTTTGGCTGAAATTGCTATTAACTCTGCAATTACTGCCAAAATGTTTGGGATTCAACCCAAAATCGCTATGCTAAGCTATTCTACAAAAGGTTCTGGTTTTGGTGATAGTGTTGATAAGGTGGTTGAAGCAACTAAATTAGCACACGATCTACGTCCAGACCTTGAGATTGATGGGGAATTGCAATTTGACGCAGCTTTCGTCCCAGAAACAGCAGCCCTAAAAGCTCCAGGTAGCAATGTAGCAGGTCAAGCAAATGTCTTCATCTTCCCAGGTATCGAAGCAGGAAATATCGGCTACAAAATAGCTGAACGTCTAGGTGGTTTCGCAGCTATCGGTCCCGTTCTACAAGGATTGAATAAACCAGTCAACGACCTATCACGTGGATGTAACCCAGATGATGTTTACAAATTAACTCTCATCACAGCAGCTCAAGCAATCAATCAATAAAGAAATGGAGTCTCTTCCTCTAATAGAAGAGGCTTTTTTAGCACAAAGAAAAGGACAGTTAGAAGCTTCTATGTTATACTAGATATATGTTAGATTTGAAAGAATACGGTGTTGACATGTGGCCGGAGGAGAAGATTTTCTCTTTCCGTGAGAAACTCCTCAACTGGTACGATGAAAACAAACGGGATTTACCATGGCGTAGAAGTAAAAATCCTTATCATATCTGGGTTTCTGAAATTATGCTCCAACAGACTAGAGTAGACACAGTTATTCCCTACTATGAACGATTCTTGGACTGGTTTCCAACTGTGGAAAGTCTGGCGAATGCGCCTGAAGAGCGTTTGCTAAAATCTTGGGAGGGGTTGGGTTATTATTCTAGAGTGCGTAATATGCAGGTTGCGGCCCAGCAGATTATGGCTGACTTTGGAGGAAAATTTCCAGACACTTACGAAGGAATTTCTAGTTTGAAAGGGATTGGCCCTTACACTGCGGGAGCAATTTCCAGTATCGCTTTTAATCTACCTGAGCCAGCAGTTGATGGCAATGTCATGCGAGTTTTGTCTCGTTTGTTTGAGGTCAATCATGATATCGGCGTTCCTAGTAATCGAAAGATTTTCCAAGCGATGATGGAAATCTTGATTGATCCAGAACGGCCGGGAGACTTTAATCAAGCCTTGATGGACTTGGGGTCTGATATAGAGGCTCCAGTTAATCCTCGACCAGAAGAAAGTCCTGTTAAGGAATTTAGCGCAGCCTATCAGAATGGAACCATGGATCGATATCCGATTAAAGAACCCAAGAAAAAACCTCTTCCTATTTATCTTAAGGCTTTGGTTGTGTGCAACGATCGAGGGCAATACCTACTTGAGAAAAACGAAAGTGAGAAACTGCTAGCTGGTTTTTGGCATTTCCCCTTGATAGAAGTAGAGGAGTTTTCACAGGAAGAGGAACAGCTGAATCTATTTGCTCAGGTCGCTGAAAAAGGCGTTACTTTCGGTCCAACACCCCAAGAAAGTTTTGAGCAGGATTATGATTTAGAAGTTGATTGGTCCCATCAAGTATTTGATCAAGTCAAGCATGTCTTTAGTCATCGGAAATGGTATATTCAAATCCTAGCGGGTCAGGTAACAGATTCGAAACAGTTTGATGACAGAGAAATTCGCTGGGTTTCTCCTCAGGAATTTTCTGATTATCCATTTGCTAAACCTCAACAAAAGATTTGGCAGGCTTATAAAACAGTTCTTGAAGATGAGGGCCGATATTAGCCATTTGTGCCTTCTTTACATTTTTTTGTTATAATAGATAGAGAAAAGGTGAACATATGAAAAAAATATTAGTTGTAGATGATGAGAAACCAATCTCAGATATTATTAAGTTCAATATGACCAAGGAAGGCTATGAGGTTGTAACAGCCTTTAACGGTAGAGAAGCTATCGAGCTATTTGAGGCGGAGCAACCTGATATTATTATTCTAGACTTGATGCTATCTGAAATCGATGGTTTAGAAGTTGCTAAGACCATTCGTAAGACGAGCAGTGTTCCTATCATTATGTTATCTGCCAAGGATAGCGAGTTTGACAAGGTTATCGGTTTAGAACTTGGGGCAGATGATTATGTCACCAAGCCCTTCTCAAACCGTGAGTTGCAAGCGCGTGTGAAGGCATTGCTCCGTCGTACGGACCTCGCTTCAGTGGATAGTCAAGAAACTGATGAAAAGAAATCCCAACCCCTACAGATTGGCGATTTGGAAATCGTTCCAGATGCTTATGTGGCTAAGAAATACGGTGAGGAACTGGATTTGACACACCGCGAGTTTGAACTTTTGTACCACTTGGCCTCTCATATTGGTCAAGTCATTACGCGTGAACACTTGCTTGAGACTGTTTGGGGCTATGATTATTTTGGTGATGTTCGTACAGTGGACGTGACCATCCGACGTTTGCGTGAAAAAATCGAAGACACTCCAAGCCGTCCAGAATACATCCTAACCCGTCGTGGTGTGGGTTACTATATGAGAAATAATGATTGAAGCAATTAAACAAAGCGTTCTGAATAGAGATTTTATCTTTATCTTGATTTTAGTCGGCTTTATCTTAGTGGTCACCTTGTTGTTACTGGAAAATCGTCGGGATAATATTCGGCTAAAGCAGATTAATCAAAAGGTCAAGGATTTGATTGCAGGGGATTATTCTCGAGTTTTGGATATGCAAGGAAGCTCTGAAATCACTAACATCACCAATAACCTTAATGATTTGTCTGAGGTCATTCGTTTAACGCAGGAAAATCTGGAGCAAGAAACAAAAAGGCTTAACAGTATTCTTTCTTATATGACAGATGGAGTTCTTGCAACCAATCGCCGTGGTCAGATTACCATGATTAACGATATGGCTAAGAAACAGCTGGGTATCGTAAAAGAAGAAGCATTGAACAAAAGCATCCTAGAATTGCTTAAGATAGAGGAAGAATATGAACTGCGTGACCTCATTACACAGATTCCTGAATTGATGATTGATTCCCAAAATGCTAATGGAGAATATCTTAGTCTTCGTGTGCGTTTTGCACTTATTCGTCGTGAGTCTGGATTCATTTCTGGTTTGGTTGCCGTTTTGCACGATACGACTGAACAGGAGAAGGAAGAGCGTGAACGGAGACTCTTCGTGTCCAATGTTAGCCATGAGTTGCGGACACCTTTGACTAGTGTTAAGTCCTATCTTGAAGCCTTAGACGAGGGAGCCTTGTATGATCCTGTTGCTCCTGATTTTATCAAGGTTTCGCTCGATGAAACCAACCGTATGATGCGGATGGTGACAGATCTCTTGCATCTTTCTCGTATTGATAATGCGACCACTCAGTTGGATGTGGAATTGATTAATTTTACGGCCTTCATTACCTTTATCCTCAACCGCTTTGATAAGATGAGAAGTCAGGATGAGGAGAAAAAATATGAGCTGGTTAGAGATTACCCAATCAACTCAGTTTGGATCGAGATTGATACCGATAAAATGACCCAGGTGATTGATAATATTCTCAACAATGCCATCAAGTACTCACCAGATGGTGGGAAAATTACTGTCAGCATGAAAACCACTGAAGACCAGATGATTTTATCTATCAAAGACCAAGGTCTAGGTATTCCAAAGCAAGATTTGCCCAAGATTTTTGACCGTTTTTACCGTGTGGATCGCGCAAGAAGCCGTGCCCAAGGTGGAACTGGTCTAGGTCTGGCTATTGCAAAAGAAATTATTAAACAACACAATGGCTTTATTTGGGCCAAAAGTGAATACGGTAAGGGATCAACCTTTACCATCGTGCTCCCTTATGATAAGGACGCAGTGAAAGAAGAAATTTGGGAAGATGAAGTAGAAGACTAGAATGAGTGAAATAGGCTTTAAATACAGTATTTTAGCATCAGGTTCCAGTGGAAATTCCTTTTATCTGGAAACGCCAAAAAAGAAAATTTTAGTGGATGCAGGCTTGTCTGGTAAGAAAATTACCAGTCTCTTGAGCGAAATCAATCGCAAGCCTGAAGATTTGGATGCGATTTTAATTACGCATGAGCATTCAGACCATATTCATGGAGTCGGTGTGTTGGCTCGAAAGTATGGCATGGATCTTTATGCCAATGAAAAAACTTGGCAAGCTATGGAAAATAGCAAGTACCTTGGTAAGGTGGATTCTTCGCAGAAGCATATCTTTGAGATGGGCAAAACTAAAACCTTTGGAGATATCGACATCGAGAGTTTTGGTGTTAGCCATGATGCAGTCGCACCGCAGTTCTATCGCTTTATGAAGGATGATAAGAGTTTTGTCATGCTGACTGATACAGGTTATGTTAGTGACCGTATGGCAGGGATTGTTGAAAATGCGGATGGTTATCTTATCGAGTCCAACCACGATGTGGAGATCTTGCGAGCAGGTTCTTATGCTTGGCGACTCAAACAGCGAATTCTATCGGATCTCGGTCACCTCTCTAACGAAGACGGTGCTGAGGCCATGATTCGTGCAATGGGAAATCGGACCAAGAAAATCTACCTTGGACATTTGTCTAAGGAAAACAATATCAAAGAACTGGCTCATATGACCATGGTCAATCAGCTAGCCCAAGCTGATCTGGGTGTAGGAGTAGACTTTAAAGTTTACGATACTTCCCCAGATACCGCAACACCACTGACAGATATATAAAAAGAAGGCGAGTGCCTTCTTTTGTTTGTATACTAGTAGGGATTCAGTGTGGTATAATGATTAAAAAATTATAGGAGCAGTAGTGTGAAGAGAAAATGGTTATTCAAGGATTACTATGACGCAACGATTATCATACTTGCGCTGATATCCGTTGTTCTTGTCTTACTTGGATTTGCTGAGATGATTGATTTGGACAATCCACCATACAGTATTATTGATTTATTGATTTGGTTTGTTTTCGTGGTGGATTATGGCTGGCGGTTCTTTATAAGTAAGGAAAAATGGCGGTTTATCCTTGAAAATATCTTTGATTTGCTAGCTATTCTTCCACTGAATGCTATTTTTACAGTATTTCGATTAGGGCGTATCTTCCGACTAGCAAGACTGACAAAATTACTCAAACTAACTCGTCTTTTAAGAATTGTTGGATTGACTGGCAAACTGGAAAAGAAGGTTAGCGAACTCTTACGAACAAATGGCTTACTTTATATTTTTTATCTTAATTCCTTTATTGTATTGGTAGGAAGTTCGATTTTGTCCGTTGTTGAAGAAAAATCCTTCTCAGATAGTCTTTGGTGGGCGCTTGTAACGGTAACGACTGTGGGATACGGAGATATTATTCCTGCTTCGATTTTTGGTAAATGGTTAGCTGTTTTACTGATGCTTGTCGGTATTGGAACAATAGGGATGTTAACGAGCGCCTTGACGAACTTTTTTGTAAAGGATAATCTGGATGAACAAATAAAACTTGATAAACTTCAAGATGAAATACTCAGTCAAAGAATCTTACTAGAGAAACAATCTGAGAAGATTGAAGAACTGCATAGAATGGTACAAGACTTACTTGAAAAAACGTAATTTTGACCATACAAAAACCACTCAATGAGTGGCTTTTTTACAATCCTGCAAATTCTTTGATTTCTTGTGCTGACATTGAAGAGTCGCAACGGACATTGATTTGGCCATTAGCAACATGGACGAATCCTGGAACGGTTGGGATACCATAACGTGAACGGAATTCTTGCAACTCATTGAGTTGGCTTGGTTCTTCACTGTTGATGAAGTAGATGTGTGCTTTAGTTTCAGCTAGGACACCTGCCAATGTGCCAGCAAATTTACGGCAGTAAGGACAAGTTTTGCGACCGATGAAGAAGGTCGCTGTTTCTTTATTATTGAGTGCTTCTTGGGCACGGGCAACAGTAGTCACTTCAAGGTCTTTAATATCTTCTAAAAACTGATTCATAAGAATACCTCTCTTTTTTTGATAAAACTAGTATGCCACAAAGTTTCTAAAATTGCTCGGATTTGATACGAAAAAAAGATGAGATCGTTTTATCTCATCTTTTATCTTGCTTATTTTACAAAGGTATTGATTTCCGATTCGATGTTGGCAATCTTAGCTTGAGAATCTTCGTTGCTTTGACCCACAACTGCAATATAGAACTTGATTTTTGGTTCAGTACCAGAAGGACGAACAGCGATCCAAGAACCATCCGCAAGAGTGTATTTCAAAACATCACTTGGAGGAGTTGTTAAGGCAGTTACAATACCATCAGCAGTAGTAGAAGTTTGTGCTTTGAAGTCTTCTACGACAGTGATAGCTGTTGCATTCCATTCTTTTGGAGCATTGTTACGGAACTTAGCCATGATAGCCTTGATTTGCTCAGCTCCATCGACACCTGAGAGAGTTACAGAGATAGTCTTTTCAGCATAGTAGCCATACTCTTTGTAAATTTCTTCGATACCGTCAGCCAATGTTAAACCACGTGAACGGTAGTAAGCAGCAAGCTCAGCAACGACAAGAACGGCTTGGATCGCGTCTTTATCACGTACGAATGGCTTGATCAAGTAACCGAAGCTTTCTTCAAATCCCATCATGTAAGTGTGATTGTGTTTTTCTTCAAATTCTTGAATCTTTTCAGCGATAAATTTGAAACCAGTCAAAACGTTGAACATGGTTGCGCCGTAGCTTTCAGCAATCTTCGTTACCAAGTCAGTTGATACGATAGACTTACAGAGGGCTGCATTTTCTGGAAGAGTTCCTGCGTTTTTGTGGGCTTCCAAGATGTACTTAGCCATGATGGCACCGATTTGGTTACCTGAAAGGTTGAGGTAGCTTCCATCTTTTTGAAGGACTTCAACACCAACACGGTCAGCGTCTGGGTCAGTTGCGACAAGAACATCTGCACCAACTTGACGACCAAGTTCTTCAGCAAGTGCAAAAGCTGCTTGGCTTTCTGGGTTTGGAGATTTTACAGTTGAGAAGTCTGGGTCCGGAGTTGCCTGCGCTTCAACAACTTGAACAGAGTCAAATCCAGCTTGGGCAAGAGCACGACGAGCCAACATTTCACCAGTACCATGAAGTGGTGTGTAGACAATCTTCATGTCTTTACCGAATTCTTCAATCAAGGCTGGGTTGATGTTGACATCTTTAACTTCTTTGAGGTATTCCGCGTCAACAGTTTCGCCGATGACTTCAATCAAACCAGAAGCTTTTTCAGCTTCCACATCAGCAACTTCCACAGCGAATGGATTTTCGATTGCACGAATGTAAGTTGTCAAAGCATCTGCATCATGTGGAGGCATTTGACCGCCATCTTCACCGTAAACCTTGTAACCATTAAATGGAGCAGGGTTGTGACTGGCAGTAATCATGATACCTGCGAAACAGTTGAGGTGACGAACAGCGAATGAAAGTTCTGGAGTTGGACGGAGGCTTTCAAATACGTAAGATTTGATACCATGTTTAGCAAGAACTGCAGCAGATTCAAAGGCGAATTCTGGAGAGAAGTGACGGCTATCGTAGGCAATTGCCACACCGCGTTCTTTTTCATTTCCACCTTTTGACTCAATTAAACGAGCTAAACCTTCAGTCGCTTGACGAACAACATAGATATTGATGCGGTTTGTACCAGCACCGATCAATCCCCGCATACCAGCAGTACCGAATTCAAGATTGGTATAAAAGGCGTCTTCCTTTGTTTTTTCATCCATGTTTTCCAAATCCTGACGAAGGTAGTCAGGAAGGTCGGCAAAATCGAGCCATTTTTGATAATTTTCTTGGTAAGTCATAGAGCATCTCCTTTTTTGTATATTCTTTTAATCGCTTTCATTATATCACGATTTATCATTTTAGTAAAACGTTAGCATAACTTTCTGAAAAAGCTTGAAATGAAATGGATTCTATAGTCTTGAACCCCTTAGGGAAACATGCTATACTACCTATATGATTATTTTACAAGCTAATAAAATTGAACGTTCATTTGCAGGAGAGGTTCTTTTTGATAATATCAATCTGCAAGTTGATGAACGAGATCGGATTGCCCTCGTTGGGAGAAATGGAGCGGGTAAGTCTACTCTTTTGAAGATTTTGGTTGGAGAAGAGGAGCCAACTAGTGGGGAAATCAATAAGAAAAAAGATATTTCTCTGTCTTATCTAGCCCAAGATAGCCGATTTGAGTCTGAGAATACCATCTACGATGAAATGCTCCATGTCTTTGATGATTTGCGTCAGACTGAGAAACAACTTCGTCAGATGGAACTGGAGATGGGTGAAAAGTCTGGCGCTGAATTGGATAAACTGATGGCGGATTATGATCGTTTGTCAGAGAATTTTCGTCAGGCTGGTGGCTTTACCTACGAAGCTGATATCCGTGCTATCTTAAATGGATTCAAGTTTGACGAATCTATGTGGCAGATGAAAATTGCTGAGCTTTCTGGTGGTCAAAATACTCGTCTGGCACTGGCTAAAATGCTCCTTGAAAAGCCCAATCTCTTGGTCCTGGACGAGCCAACCAACCATTTGGATATCGAAACCATAGCCTGGCTAGAGAATTACTTGGTAAACTATAGCGGTGCCCTCATTATTGTTAGCCACGACCGTTATTTCTTGGACAAGGTTGCGACGGTTACACTCGATTTGACTAAGCATTCCTTGGATCGTTATGTAGGCAATTACTCTCGTTTCGTTGAACAAAAAGAGCAAAAGCTAGCTACTGAGGCAAAAAACTATGAAAAGCAACAGAAGGAAATCGCTGCTCTGGAAGACTTTGTCAATCGTAATCTAGTACGAGCTTCAACAACCAAACGTGCCCAATCTCGTCGGAAACAATTGGAAAAAATGGAGCGTTTGGACAAGCCTGAAGCTGGCAAGAAATCAGCCAATATGACCTTCCAGTCTGAAAAAACGTCGGGGAATGTCGTTTTGACCGTTGAAAATGCAGCCATTGGCTATGATGGGGAAATACTCTCAGAACCTATCAACCTTGACCTTCGTAAGATGAATGCTGTTGCGATTGTCGGACCAAATGGTATTGGGAAATCAACCCTTATCAAGTCAATAGTAGACCAGATCCCTTTTATCAAGGGAGAGAAGCGTTTTGGTGCCAATGTTGAGGTTGGATACTATGATCAGACTCAAAGTAAGCTAACAGCAAGTAATACTGTACTCGATGAACTCTGGAATGATTTTAAATTGACTCCAGAAGTTGAGATACGCAACCGTCTTGGCGCTTTCCTCTTCTCAGGGGATGATGTTAAAAAATCAGTTGGAATGCTGTCTGGTGGCGAGAAAGCTCGTTTGCTTCTTGCAAAACTTTCAATGGAAAACAATAACTTCCTGATTCTTGACGAGCCGACCAACCACTTGGACATTGATAGCAAGGAAGTTTTGGAAAATGCCCTGATTGACTTTGATGGAACCCTTCTTTTCGTCAGTCACGACCGTTATTTCATCAACCGTGTGGCAACTCATGTTTTGGAATTATCTGAGGATGGCTCAACCCTCTACCTTGGAGATTACGACTACTATGTTGAGAAGAAAGCAGAAGTAGAAATGACTCAGGCTGAGGAAGCTTCAACTAGTAATCAAGCAAAAGAAGCAAGTCCAGCTAATGACTATCAGGCCCAGAAAGAAAGTCAAAAAGAAGTTCGCAAACTCATGCGACAAATCGAAAATCTAGAAGCTGAAATCGAAGAGTTAGAAGCTCAAAGTCAAGCCATTTCTGAACAAATGTTGGAAACCAACGACGCCGAAAAACTCATGGAATTGCAGACTGAACTGGACAAAATCAGCCATCGTCAAGAAGAGGCCATGCTTGAGTGGGAAGAATTATCAGAGCAGGTGTAAGAAATGGAACATCTTGGAAAGGTATTTCGTGAATTTCGAACAAGTGGGAAATACTCTTTGAAAGAGGCGGCAGGTGAATCATGTTCAACCTCTCAATTATCTCGCTTCGAGCTTGGGGAGTCTGACTTAGCGGTTTCCCGTTTCTTTGAGATACTGGATAATATTCATGTGACTATTGAAAATTTCATGGACAAGGCTAGAGATTTTCAAAATCATGAACATGTTGCCTTGATGGCACAGATTATTCCGCTTTACTACTCAAATGATATTGCTGGTTTTCAAAAGCTTCAAAAGGAACAGCTCAAGAAAGCGAAGAGTTCGACCAATCCCCTCTATTTTGAGCTGAATTGGATTCTGCTACAAGGTCTGATTTGTCAAAGAGATGCTCATTATACGATGAGGCAGAGTGATTTGGAAAAAGTAGCAGATTATCTTTTTCAAACAGAAGAATGGACCATGTATGAGTTGATTCTTTTCGGAAATCTCTATACTTTCTACAATGTGGACTATGTGGCTCGGATTGGCAGAGAAGTCATGGAGCGAGAAGAGTACTACAAAGAAATTGGTCGGCATCGTAAACTTGTTTTGATTTTAGCTCTGAACTGTTACCAGCATTGTTTGGAAAACCGTTCCTTTACGGATGCGGACTATTTTGAGGGCTATGTGGAGAAGTTGATTGGAAATGGTATCAAGCTTTATGAGCGCAATATCTTCCACTATCTCAAAGGTTTCGCCCTCTACCAGAGAGATTTGAAAGAAAAAGGTTGTAGTCAGATGCAGGAAGCCATGCATATTTTTGATGTGCTTGGACTTCCAGAGCAAGTGGCTTACTATCAGGAACATTATGAAAAATTTGTAAATGCTTAAATTTCCCAAATAAGGGAAATTTAAAGAGACTCCTTTCAGTTTTGATACAATAGTTTCAAAATTTGAGAGGAGCTTTTTATATGAATCGACATGCAATCCAGTTGATTAGTCGTGGGGCTATTAATAAAATAGGGAATATGCTCTATGACTATGGAAACAGTGTTTGGTTGGCATCGATGGGGACGATAGGACAGACTGTTCTTGGAATTTATCAGATTTCTGAACTCGTCACATCGATTCTGGTCAATCCCTTTGGCGGAGTGATTTCAGACCGCTTTTCGCGTCGCAAAATTTTGATGACGACAGACTTGATTTGCGGTATTCTCTGTTTAGCTATTTCCTTAATCAGAAATGATAGCTTGATGATTGCTGCTCTGATCTTCGCAAATATTGTTCAGGCGGTTGCCTTTGCATTTTCTCGTACAGCCAATAAAGCCATTATAACTGATGTTGTAGAAAAAGACGATATTGTGACCTATAATGCTCGCTTAGAGCTCGTTTTGCAGGTTGTGGGTGTTAGCTCCCCTGTACTTTCTTTCCTTGTTTTACAATTTGCCAGTCTCCATATGACGCTCATTTTAGATGCCATTAGTTTTTTTATCGCATTTACCTTAGTAGTTTTCCTTCCCCAAAAAGAGACTCAGGAACAAGAGAAAAAGACTTTTAGCTGGAAAAATATTCTTTCTGATATGAAAGAAGGAATTCGCTATATTTGGCGCCAGCAAGAGATCTTTTTCCTTTTGTTAGTAGCTTCCAGTGTTAATTTCTTTTTTGCAGCCTTTGAATTTCTCCTCCCCTTTTCAAATCGACTTTACGGGGTAGAAGGAGCTTATGCAACTATTTTAACTATGGGCGCTATTGGTTCCATTGTGGGAGCTCTTCTAGCTAGTAAAATAAAGGCAAATGTTTATAATCTTTTGATTCTATTGGCTTTGACTGGAGTTGGAGTTTTTATGATGGGATTACCACTGCCAACTTTTCTTTCCTTTTCTGGAAATTTAGTTTGTGAACTGTTTATGACGATTTTTAATATTCACTTTTTTACTCAGGTGCAAACCAAGGTTAAGGGGGAATACTTGGGGAGAGTGCTAAGTACAATTTTTACCTTAGCCATCCTATTTATGCCGATTGCAAAAGGCTTTATGACAGTGCTGCCAAGTGTCCATCTCTCTTCTTTCCTGATAATCGGAAGTGGAGTTGTCTTCTTGTCTTGTATATCTCTCATTTATGTTCGAAATCGTTTTGAAAAAGAGGTATAAATCTCCTTGCCTTAACACTATTAACTATTTTTCAGCCCTTCTCCATTGTGAGGAGGGCTTGGTTTGTGGTAAAATGGTTTTATGAATAAAAGAATGAATGAGTTAGTTGCCTTACTCAACCGCTATGCGACGGAGTACTATACGACTGACAATCCTTCGGTTTCAGATAGCGAGTATGATCGCCTCTACCGAGAGTTGGTCGAGTTGGAAGCTGCCTATCCAGATCAAGTTTTAGCAGATAGTCCAACCCATCGTGTTGGTGGTAAGGTTTTAGATGGTTTTGAAAAATATAGTCATCAGTATCCTCTTTATAGTTTGCAGGATGCTTTTTCACGTGAAGAGTTAGAAGCTTTTGATGCGCGTGTTCGGAAGGAATTGCCTCAACCCACCTATATCTGTGAGCTGAAAATCGATGGTTTGTCGATCTCGCTTACTTATGAAAAGGGAATTTTAGTTGTTGGTGCGACACGTGGGGATGGTTCTGTTGGTGAAAATATCACAGAAAACCTCAAGCGTGTCAAGGACATTCCTTTGACCTTGCCAGAAGAACTTGATATTACCGTTCGTGGGGAGTGTTACATGCCACGCGCTTCTTTTGACCAGGTCAACCAAGCTCGCCAAGAAAATGGAGAGCCTGAATTTGCCAATCCTCGTAACGCAGCTGCAGGAACCCTCCGTCAGTTGGATACGGCAGTAGTAGCTAAGCGCAACCTTGCGACTTTCCTCTATCAAGAAGCTAGCCCTTCTACTCGTGATAGCCAAGAAAAGGTCTTGAAGCATCTTGAACAGCTTGGATTTGTGGTTAATTCTAAGCGAATTCTGGCTGAAAGCATGGATGAGATATGGAATTTCATCCAAGAAGTTGGACAAGAACGGGACAATTTACCTTATGACATTGATGGAGTGGTAATCAAGGTCAATGACCTTGCAGGTCAAGAAGAGCTTGGCTTTACCGTTAAAGCGCCCAAGTGGGCAGTTGCCTATAAATTTCCTGCTGAAGAAAAAGAAGCCCAACTCCTTTCAGTTGATTGGACAGTTGGCCGTACTGGAGTTGTCACGCCAACTGCCAATCTGACACCAGTTCAGCTTGCTGGGACAACCGTCAGTCGTGCAACTCTCCACAACGTAGATTATATTGCTGAAAAAGATATCCGAAAGGACGATACGGTTATCGTTTATAAGGCTGGAGACATCATCCCTGCTGTTTTGCGTGTGGTAGAGTCCAAGCGTGTTTCTGAAGAAAAACTAGATATTCCGACTAACTGTCCAAGTTGTGATAGCCAGTTGCTTCACTTTGAAGATGAAGTGGCTCTTCGTTGTATCAATCCTCGCTGTCCTGCCCAAATCATGGAAGGTTTGATTCACTTTGTCTCCCGAGATGCCATGAATATTACAGGACTTGGTCCATCTATCGTTGAAAAGCTTTTTGCTGCTAATTTAGTAAAGGATGTGGCAGATATTTACCGTTTGAAAGAAGACGAATTCCTCCTTTTAGAGGGCGTCAAGGAAAAGTCTGCTTCTAAACTGTATCAGGCCATTCAAGCATCTAAGGAAAACTCTGCTGAAAAGCTCTTGTTTGGTCTGGGAATACGCCATGTCGGAAGCAAGGCTAGTCAGCTCTTGCTCCAACACTTCCACTCTATTGAAAATCTAGCCCAAGCAGACCCAGAGGAAGTAGCAAGTATTGAAAGCTTGGGGAGTGTAATTGCGCAAAGTCTCCAGACTTATTTTGCTACAGAAGGGTCTAAAATTCTCTTAGATGAGCTGAAAGAAGCTGGAGTCAATCTGGACTACAAAGGACAAACAGTAGTAGCAGATGCGGCCTTGTCAGGTTTGACAGTAGTTCTGACAGGAAAATTGGAACGTCTCAAACGCTCAGAAGCAAAAAGCAAACTCGAAAGTCTTGGCGCCAAAGTAACAGGTAGCGTATCCAAGAAAACGAATCTTGTCGTAGCAGGAGCAGATGCTGGAAGTAAACTGCAAAAAGCACAAGAACTAGGTATCGAAGTTCGAGATGAAGCTTGGCTAGAAAGTTTGTAAAGAAATAGCAGAAAACTAGGCGACAGCTAGTCTCAAACTATCTCTCCTGATGTGTTTTGACATGGTTAAAATCTGTTGTCCATCGTGATGAAATGCCAACTGAATCCATCAGAATCAAATAAAATTAAAATAGAAATTAGGAAAAAACATGTACAATTATCCCGTTCTCCTCCATTTTCATAGAAAAAATGGAGATTATACAGCTTGCTCATTTAGCACAGACCGAGATGAAAACAAAAGCTCTTTAACTTCAGAGACCACTTATTTTGGTCTTCAGTTTTCTTTTACCGTGACCAGTCAGGAAAAGGTGGATAGTTTCACCTTCAAAGCCGAGATAGATGGTGTATTAAAAGAATATCTTGTACGTTTTAACTACTATCCCTTGCTAACAGAAGCATGGATTTTAGAGGGAGACGAGACTGTGTATTATTCAGAAAATCCAGCTATTGCTAGTCCATATTATAAGGATCAGAATCCATTTGCCTTTGATAAAGCCATCCATAGCGCAAGCTTTGATCATCACTGGGGATACCAAGGAGAACTAGGTTACAGCCTTTCAGATTATCAGACAAGTTTTAAACTTTGGGCTCCAACAGCTACAGCTGTTCAGGTGGTTGTCTATGAAAACACTAGTAACGATGCACCGATTTGGAAAACTTTTAATCTAGAGCGTGGTAATAGCTATTCATACAGCCATAAGTACAATACCATTGGTGTTTGGAGTGTAGACCTGGATGAAAATCTTGCAGGTAAAGCTTATCAGTATCAGATTGAGTTTCCGCACCATCAGACTTTGACACGAGATCCTTACACTATCGCTACAAGCCCTGACGGGAAACGTTCCGTAATTCTTTCTCATCAAGATAGACAAGTAGAAGGATTTGAAGTCAAACATGGGACAGAATCTCCTTGGCGCTTGGAAAATCCATGTAAAGCAGTTATCTGTGAAATGCATATTCGTGATTTTACAAAATCGCCTACATCTGGTGTTCCTGAAGAACTCCGCGGAACCTTCTTGGGTGCTGCTCAGACTGGAACAGTTAACCAGTACGGTCAAGCAACCGCCTTTGACTATATCAAAGAACTTGGTTGCAACTATGTTCAACTTCAACCTATCTTTGATCGTCATAAGGAATATGATCAGGATGGAAATGTAACCTATAACTGGGGTTATGATCCTCAAAACTACAATGCTCCAGAAACAAGTTTCTCTAGTAATCCAGACGATCCCGGACAGGTTATTCGAGACCTCAAGACCATGATTCAGGCTTATCATGATGCAGGAATCGGTGTCATTATGGACGTGGTTTATAACCATACCTTCTCAACAGTTGACGCTCCATTCCAGACAACTGTTCCCGATTATTTCTATCGTATGAATCGTGATGGAACTTTTCAAAACGGTACGGGAGTAGGAAATGAAACTGCAAGTGAACACGAGATGTTCCGCAAGTATATGATTGATTCCATCCTTTATTGGGTGAAAGAATACAATATTGACGGTTTCCGTTTCGACTTGATGGGCATTCATGATGTCAAAACTATGCAGGCAATTCGTTGGGCACTGGATGAGGTCGATCCGCGTATCCTCACTTATGGAGAAGGCTGGGATATGGGAACAGGTCTAGCTCCTTATGACAAGGCTAAGAAGGATAATGCCTATCAGATGCCAAATATAGGTTTCTTTAACGATAATCAGCGTGATGCGATCAAAGGAGGAGAAGTTTATGGAGCAATCAAATCAGGATTTGTGAGTGGTGCTGCTACAGAACCAATCGTCGCCAAGGCTATTCTTGGTAGCAGAGAGTTGGGATCTTATCTCAGTCCAAACCAAGTTCTCAACTATGTTGAAGCTCATGACAATTACAATCTTCATGACTTGCTAGCAACCCTTCATCCTGATAAGAGTTCCGACCAGATTATGCGCAAGGTTGAGACAGCGACAGCTATGAATCTTCTCATGCAAGGAATGGCCTTTATAGAACTAGGTCAAGAGTTTGGTCGAACTAAGTTGGTTCCAACTGGTGAACATGGAGAACTAACTCCTGCAGACCGAGAACGTGCTATGAATAGCTATAATGCTCCGGACAGTGTTAACCAAGTCAACTGGGATCTGATCAATGAACGCCAAGACAGCATTGAGTTTATTCGTCAGATTATCCGCCTAAAAACGAAAATCAGTGCCTTCTCTTATCCAACATATGAAGAAATTTACCGTCATGTCTTTGTCCATACAGCTGCTGAGAATAGCGGGTGGATTGTTTATGAGATTCACGGTGGAGGAGAGCACTTATTGGTGGTATTTAATGCTAAGGGAACCTCCTTCTACTTTGAGAATGCAGGTAAGCTTGAAATGTTCCTTACCAACAGTCGTTCAAAACAAGAAAATGTTATTGATGATATTAGTGTCGCAGTTTTAAAAGTGCTCTCATAAATTAGTGTAGTAAAAAGGGTTAGATTATCTAATCCTTTTTGTCATTTATGAGGTTTTTAATGAAGAGTAGAATTAAGTTTCAAATAATTTGAAGGATCAAGATTGTGAAAATAATCTCAATTTTTTCACAAAAAGGGTTGTAATTTTCTGAAAATTTGATAAAATAAGTCTTAATCATTTTCAGGAGGAAGAAAATTGGCAAGATATCAGAATTTAGTAAATGGAAATTGGAAATCATCTGAAAAGGAAATTACAATCTATTCACCTATTAATCAGGAAAAGCTGGGGACAGTACCAGCTATGAGTCAAGCTGAAGTAGATGAGGCTATGAAAGCTGCGCGTGCAGCTCTCCCAGCATGGCGTGATTTAGCACCAGTTGAGCGTGCAGCCTATTTGCATAAGACAGCAGACATTTTGGAACGTGATAAAGAAAAAATTGGTACAATTCTTGCCAAAGAGGTTGCTAAAGGGATAAAAGCAGCCATTGGAGAAGTAGTACGTACAGCAGATTTGATTCGTTTTGCTGCAGAAGAAGGTCTCCGTATCACTGGACAAGCAATGGAAGGTGGCGGTTTTGAAGCTGCAAGTAAAAACAAACTAGCCGTTGTCCGTCGTGAGCCAGTTGGTGTCGTTTTAGCTATCGCGCCATTTAACTATCCAGTTAACCTTTCTGGATCTAAGATTGCTCCGGCTTTGATTGCAGGGAATGTCGTCATGTTTAAACCACCAACACAAGGATCTATTTCTGGTCTCTTGTTGGCTAAAGCATTTGACGAAGCAGGAATCCCAGCAGGTGTCTTCAACACCATCACTGGACGAGGTTCTGAAATCGGTGACTATATCATTGAACACAAAGAAGTTAACTTTATCAACTTTACAGGTTCAACTCCAATTGGTGAGCGAATCGGTCGTTTAGCTGGAATGCGTCCTATCATGCTTGAACTTGGTGGGAAAGATGCAGCTATTGTTCTCGAAGATGCAGACTTGGAACACGCAGCTAAACAAATCGTCGGTGGAGCCTTTAGCTACTCTGGTCAGCGTTGTACCGCTATCAAGCGTGTCTTGGTTGTGGAAAGCGTAGCAGACAAATTGGCTGAATTGCTCCAAGCTGAAGTTGCTAAGCTAACAGTCGGTGATCCATTTGACAATGCTGATATCACACCTGTTATTGATAATGCTTCAGCTGATTTTATTTGGGGATTGATTCAGGATGCGCAAGGTAAAGGTGCCAAAGCACTCAGTCCAATCAAACGTGAGGGCAATCTCATTTGGCCGGGACTTTTTGATTATGTCACAAGAGATATGAAATTAGCATGGGAAGAGCCATTTGGCCCTGTTCTCCCAATTATCCGTGTCGCTGATGCGGATGAAGCGGTAGCAATTGCCAATGAATCTGAGTTCGGTCTTCAATCATCCGTGTTCACAAATGACTTTAAAAAAGCGTTTGAAATCGCTGAAAAACTTGAAGTCGGTACTGTTCATATTAACAATAAAACGCAACGTGGGCCAGATAATTTCCCGTTCCTTGGTGTAAAAGGTTCTGGTGCTGGTGTGCAAGGGATTAAATATAGTATCGAAGCGATGACAAATGTAAAATCCATTGTTTTTGATGTAAAATAACTTATAAAAATCAGGAAATAACATTCCTGATTTTTATTTTTACTAAAAAATCCAGTTAAAAATTGAAAAATAACGAATGTTTTGATATTATACTAAGAAAATATATGCAAATCGTTTATTTTTTTCAACAATTAAATGAAAAATTATATAATGTTAAGATATATTTTCTAAAATTTTCAAGATATTTTTTAAGAAATTCCGTAAACTGCTTGAAAGTTCTTTTAAAAGATAGTATAATAGAATTATAGAAAACGCTTACAAAAAGAAAGGGGATTGGATGAATAATCAAGAAGCATTGAGAACCTTCACTACTGGAGAAAATTTTCATCTCCAGCACTATCTAGGAGCACATAAAGAGGAAAAAGACGGAGAAATTGGTTTTACTTTCCGTGTTTGGGCACCTAACGCTCAGGCTGTGCACTTAGTTGGTGATTTTACAAACTGGACAGAGCATCAAATTCCCATGGTTCGTAATGAAGCAGGTGTTTGGGAAGTCTTCACAAGTCTGGCTTATGAAGGGCAGATTTATAAGTATCATATCACGCGTGCAAATGGGCACCAGATTATGAAAATTGATCCGTTGGCGGTTCGTTTTGAAGCCCGCCCAGAGACTGGAGCCATCCTGACTAATATTCCAGAGAAAAAATGGAAAGATGGTCTTTGGCTAGCTAGGAGAAAACGCTGGGGCTTTTTTGAGAGACCAGTCAATATTTATGAAGCTCACGCTGGATCTTGGAAGAGAAATCCAGATGGTAGTCCATACAGCTTTGCACAACTCAAGGAAGAACTCATTCCATACCTTGTTGAGATGAACTATACTCACATCGAGTTTATGCCTTTAATGGCTCACCCACTTGGATTGAGTTGGGGCTACCAGCTTATGGGTTACTTTGCTATGGAGCACTCTTATGGGCGACCAGAGGAGTTCCAAGATTTTGTTGAGGAATGTCATTTAAACAATATCGGTGTAATTGTGGATTGGGTTCCAGGTCATTTTACCATCAACGATGACGCTCTTGCTTATTACGATGGAACACCAACTTTTGAATACCAAGACCACAATAAGGCCCATAACTACGGTTGGGGAGCTCTTAACTTTGACCTTGGGAAGAATGAAGTCCAGTCCTTCTTGATTTCTAGCATTAAATTCTGGATTGAATTTTATCATTTAGATGGTATTCGAGTGGATGCAGTCAGCAATATGCTCTACCTAGACTATGATAATGCTCCTTGGACTCCAAACAAAGACGGTGGCAATCTCAACTACGAAGGCTACTATTTCCTTCAACGTTTGAACACAGTGATCAAGTTAGCTCACCCAGATATCATGATGATTGCAGAAGAAAGTTCATCAGCAACAAAGATTACTGGCATGAAAGAAATGGGCGGCCTTGGATTTGACTACAAGTGGAATATGGGCTGGATGAATGATATTCTCCGTTTCTACGAGGAAGACCCGATTTATCGTAAGTATGATTTTAACTTGGTAACCTTCAGCTTCATGTACGTTTTCAATGAAAACTACCTCTTACCATTCTCACATGATGAAGTCGTTCATGGTAAGAAAAGCATGATGCACAAGATGTGGGGTGATCGCTACAATCAATTTGCAGGTTTGCGAAATCTCTACACTTATCAGATTTGTCATCCAGGTAAGAAACTCTTGTTCATGGGAAGCGAATATGGTCAGTTCTTAGAGTGGAAGTCTGAGGAACAGCTAGAATGGTCTAACTTGGAAGATCCAATGAATGCTAAGATGAAGTACTTCACTTCTCAACTCAATCAATTCTATAAAGAGCATCGTTGTCTTTGGGAAATTGACACCAGCTACGACGGCATCGAAATTATCGATGCTGATAATAGAGATCAGAGTGTCCTTTCCTTTATTCGTAAGAGTAAAAAGGGTGAAATGCTAGTCTGTGTCTTTAATATGGCGCCTGTTGAACGAAAAGACTTTACAATCGGACTTCCTGTCGCAGGAGTTTATGAAGAAGTTTGGAATACAGAATTGGAACAATGGGGTGGTGTCTGGAAAGAATACAACCAAACGGTTCAAACTCAAGAAGGATTATGGAAGGATTATGAGCAGACCTTGACCTTCACCTTGCCAGCTATGGGAGCAAGTATCTGGAAGATTAAACGTCGCTTGAAACCAACTAAAACTGTCACAAATAAAACCCAAAAAGGAGTAGAAAATGAAGAATGAAATGCTAGCTTTGATCCTTGCAGGTGGGCAAGGAACACGTCTCGGAAAACTCACTCAAAGCATTGCCAAACCAGCAGTGCAATTCGGTGGGCGCTACCGTATCATTGACTTTGCTCTTTCCAACTGTGCTAACTCTGGGATTCACAATGTCGGTGTGATTACACAATACCAGCCTCTTGCCTTGAACAACCACATCGGAAATGGTTCAAGCTGGGGACTAGATGGCATTAATACAGGTGTTTCTATCCTTCAACCCTACTCTGCAAGTGAAGGAAACCGTTGGTTTGAAGGGACTAGCCACGCTATCTACCAAAACATTGACTACATCGATAGTGTTAACCCAGAATATGTTTTGATCCTCTCTGGAGACCATATTTACAAGATGGACTATGATGACATGCTTCAGTCTCATAAGGACAACAACGCCAGTTTGACAGTAGCTGTTCTAGATGTGCCTCTCAAAGAAGCTAGTCGCTTTGGTATCATGAATACAGATGCCAATAATCGTATCGTTGAATTTGAAGAAAAACCAGCCGAACCTAAGTCTACCAAAGCTTCTATGGGAATCTATATTTTCGACTGGAAACGTCTACGCAACATGCTAGTAGCCGCTGAAAAGAGCAAGGTAGATATGTCAGACTTTGGTAAAAACGTTATTCCAAATTACCTTGAGTCTGGAGAAAGCGTTTATGCTTATGAATTCAAAGGCTACTGGAAAGACGTTGGTACTATCGAGTCTCTATGGGAAGCAAATATGGAATACATTGATCCAAATAACGCTTTGGATAGTCGTGATCGTCAGTGGAAAATCTACTCACGGAACTTGATTTCACCACCAAACTTTATTGGAAAACACGCTCATGTAGAAGATTCTTTAGTTGTGGATGGCTGTCTCGTGGATGGAACTGTTAAGCATTCCATTCTCTCAACAGAAGCGCAAGTACGTGAGGGTGCTGAAGTAGTAGACTCTGTAATCATGAGTGGTGCCATTATCGGAAAAGGTGCAAAAATTAAACGTGCCATCATTGGTGAAGGTGCTGTTATTTCTGAAGGTGTCGAAATTGATGGAACAGACGAAGTACAAGTAGTAGGATATGATGAAGTAGTGGGGGTAGCAACAGATGAAGATTGATAAATATTCAGCCATTTTAGGAAACACCGTTGGTTTTCACGATATGTCAACTTTGACAGATCATCGTCCAGTAGCCAGTTTGCCATTTGGAGCAAAATATCGTTTGATCGACTTCCCTCTCTCTAGCCTTGCAAATGCTGGTGTTCGTAGTGTCTTTGGAATTTTCCAACAAGATAATATCAGTTCAGTCTTTGATCACATTCGTTCAGGACGTGAGTGGGGCTTATCTACCCTTCTCAGTCACTACTATCTAGGTATTTATAATACGCGTGTTGAAAGTAGCACAGTTGGGAAAGAATATTACCAACAGCTTCTCACTTATTTGAAACGTTCAGGATCAAATCAGACGGTTGCACTTAACTGTGATATCGTGGTGAATATTGACCTCAATCAAGTATTCCATTTACATACTACTGCCGGTCGTCCGATTACAGTTGTTTATAAGAAATTACCTAAAAAGGATATTTCAGATGTTAATGCCATCTTGGAAGTCGATGAAACAGACCGTGTTCTTTCTCATAAACTTTTTGATGCCAAATCAACAGATGAACTTTTCAACATGTCTACAGATATATTCGTCGTTGATACTCCGTGGTTGATTAAGCGTTTGGAAGAAGAAGTTCAAAAAGAATACCCAGAAAAATTACGCTATGTTTTACGTGAGTTGGCAGCTAAAGAAGGTGCTTTTGCTTATGAATACACTGGCTACCTAGCCAATGTTCACTCTGTTCAGTCCTATTATCAAGCCAATATTGATATGCTGGAGTCTCAAAAATTCTACTCTCTCTTCTCACCTAACCAAAAGATTTATACCAAGGTTAAGAATGAAGAACCAACTTACTACTCAAACACTTCTAAGGTAAGTACTTCGCAGTTCGCCTCTGGTAGTATCATAGAGGGTGAAGTAGTTCAGTCGGTCCTATCACGTAATATTCACGTTCATAAGGATAGTCTAGTTAAAGACAGCCTTCTCTTCCCACGTGTTGTGATTGGTCAAGGTGCCCAAGTTGAGTATGCAATCTTGGACAAAGGGGTTGAAGTTGCTGACGGTGTCGTTATTCGCGGTACTGCAGAACACCCAGTTGTAGTCAAAAAAGGCGAAAAAGTTACAGAGGATATTCATTCATGAAAATTTTATTCGTAGCAGCAGAGGGTGCGCCCTTTTCAAAAACAGGTGGTTTGGGAGATGTCATTGGCGCTCTTCCAAAATCACTGGTAAAGGCAGGGCACGAAGTTGCGGTTGTCTTACCTTACTATGACATGGTAGAGGCTAAATTCGGCGACCAGATTGAGGATGTTCTTCACTTTGAAGTGAGTGTAGGATGGCGTAGACAGTACTGTGGTATTAAGAAGACCGTCTTGAATGGTGTTACCTTCTACTTCGTAGACAATCAAACGTATTTCTTCCGAGGTCATGTTTACGGAGATTTCGATGATGGTGAACGTTTTGCCTTCTTCCAACTGGCTGCTCTTGAAGCCATGGAGCGAATTGATTTCATTCCAGATATTCTCCATGCCCATGATTATCACACCGCTATGATTCCTTTTCTCTTGAAGGAAAAATACAGATGGATTCAGGCATATCAAGGAATCAGAACCGTTTTAACTATTCATAATTTGGAATTCCAAGGTCAGTTTTCTGAAGGAATGTTGTGGGATTTGTTTGGTGTTGGTTTTGAACGCTATGCTGATGGGACCCTTCGTTGGAATGACTGTCTTAACTGGATGAAAGCAGGTATTCTCTACGCGGATCGTGTCTCAACCGTATCGCCTAGCTATGCACATGAGATTATGACTAGTCAGTTCGGTTGCGGTTTGGATCAGATTCTTCGCATGGAGTCAGGTAAGGTTTCAGGTATTGTCAATGGTATCGATGCAGATCTTTATAATCCTCAAACAGACCCGCTTTTAGACTATCATTTTGATAAGGATGACTTGTCAGGAAAAGCACAAAACAAAGCAAAATTGCAAGAGAGAGTTGGTTTACCAGTACGAGCAGATGTTCCGCTAGTTGGGATTGTCTCTCGTTTGACACGCCAAAAAGGCTTTGATGTTGTTGTTGAAAGCTTGCATCGTTTCTTGCAAGAGGACGTTCAAATCGTTCTTTTAGGAACAGGAGATCCTGCTTTTGAACATTCCTTCTCATGGTTTGCTCAAGTCTATCCTGACAAGCTATCAGCGAATATCACTTTTGACGTCAAACTTGCTCAAGAAATCTACGCAGCTTGTGATCTCTTCCTCATGCCAAGTCGTTTTGAACCATGCGGCTTGTCTCAAATGATGGCGATGCGCTATGGAACTCTACCATTGGTTCATGAGGTTGGTGGTTTGCGTGATACAGTTCAAGCTTTCAATCCAATCGAAGGAACTGGAACAGGCTTTAGCTTTGATAATTTAACACCATACTGGCTTAACTGGAGTTTCCAAACAGCCTTGGATGTATATAAGTACCAGCCGGACGTTTGGAAAAATCTACAAAAACAAGCTATGGAATGCGATTTCTCATGGGATACAGCCTGCAAATCTTACCTGGACTTGTACCATAGTTTAGTCAACTAATAGATAAAATCGTATGATTCTTTCATACGATTTTTGGGCTGTTTAGAAAAGAGGAGAAGTGATGACTCAAGTAAAAGGCCTGTGTGTCATGGACGTTGACGGCACCCTGATAGCAGAAGAAGTGATTGACCTTTTAGGAAGAGAAGCAGGTTGCGAAGAAGAAATATCGCAGATTACGAGTCAGGCGATGCAAGGTGAACTAGACTTTGAAAGGAGTTTACGAGCGAGAGTGGCTTTGTTACAAGGTCTTCCGATTTCGGTCTTTGATACTGTCTTCAAATCCATTCATCTTTCCCAAAATGCTCAAGAATTTATCTCCATACTTCAAAAGAAGGGCATTCTAGTTGGTCTAGTGTCTGGTGGATTTGCACCAATAGTTGAGAGATTAGCAAAATCCCTCGGTATTTCCTATTTCTCTGCCAATCAGTTGGAAGTCAGAGATGACTTTTTAACAGGTAAATTAGTTGGTGAAATTGTGACAGGTCAAGTAAAACAAGGTACTCTTGAGAAATGGAGAAAGGAATTAGGACTTCCCAAAGAAAAAACGATTGCTATCGGTGATGGTGCCAATGACCTCTTGATGTTAAAGACAGCAGGACGTGGTGTAGCCTTTTGTGCCAAAGAAGTCGTAAAAGCTGAGATAGCTTGTCATGTAGATACGAGGGATTTTTTGGAAGTTCTACCTTTGATTGATTTCTTAGAATGAGAGGGAACTATGAAAATTGTAATTGCACCTGATTCTTTTAAAGAAAGTTTGGCGGCAGAAGAGGTCGCTCAAGCTATAAAAAGAGGATTCCAAAAATCGATAGCAGATGTAGAATGTCTGCTCTGTCCTGTTGGTGATGGTGGGGAAGGAACTGTAGATGCTATTCGACATTCTCTTGAACTCGAAGAAAAATGGCAAGAGGTTACGGGACCTTTTGGGCTAAAAGAATCCATGCGCTACTTTCAAAAAGGTCAAATAGCGCTCTTTGAAGTTGCTGACTTGGTTGGTTTAGGAAAGATTCCGCAGGAGAAACGAAACCCTCTTCACATCCAAACTCGAGGTATCGGAGAATTGATTTGCCATCTCATTGATCAAGGGATGAAAGAAATCTATATCGGAGTTGGTGGTACGGCTAGTAATGACGGTGGAACAGGCATCGCTGCTGGTTTAGGTTATCGTTTTTATGATAAGAATGGAAAAGAATTGCCAGCTTGCGGTCAGACTTTGCTTGAGTTCGAGTCAGTTTCAAATAGCAAGTTGTATAGGATTCCTAAAGATGTGAAAATCCGCATTTTAGCAGATGTCGTGAGCCCTCTATGTGGTCATCAAGGGGCAACCTATACATTTGGAAAGCAAAAGGGCTTAGATCCTGCTTTGTTTGCGACAGTAGATCTGGCTATACAGCGGTTCTATGAAAAATTCTCACCTTCAACCCTGTCTCTGAAGGGAGCGGGAGCTGGTGGTGGGATTGCTGCTGGACTCTGTGCCTTTGCTGAGGCCTGTATCGTATCTGGTATTGATACTTGCTTGGATTTGATTAACTTTGACAAGAAAGTTGCAGGGGCCGACTTGGTTATCGTCGGAGAAGGCAGACTGGACTGTCAAAGCTTTGCTGGGAAAGCTCCTATCGGTGTAGCAAAAAGAACCCCTAACGGAGTTCCTGTTATTGCTATTTGTGGTAGTCTTGCTGACGATTTGCCTCCCCTACCATTCGAAAATATACAAGTAGCCTTTTCCATTTTAGAGAAAAGTGAACCTTTGGAAGACAGTCTGAAAAATGCAAGTCTCTATTTGGAGCACACAGCTACTAATATTGGCCGTTTATTAAAGTTGAGGAAGGATTAACCCAACCATTTTTTCCAGATAGATTTTTTAGGTGGCTCTGCCTTTTTCTCCTCCCAAAGACTTGAAAAAGCAAGTCTAAGGTCCTTTTCTTCTACTTGAACAGGTTCATTTGTATGAATGACAAGACCGAAAGGAGAGGTGATGTGATCGTCTGAAACAATAGTCGCCTGACAGTTGCTTTCCTTTGCTTGTTTTAAGTAAAAGACCTGTTTGTCAAACTCGATATTTGGTGAGATCTTCACAAAAAGTGCCTCTACCTTTTCTTGAAAACTTTCTAAAATAGAGAAAAATCCATGTTCTAATTCAGAACTATTGGCAGTACTGATATCCGCGTAGCCAAGAACTCTTTCCTCGAAAGTGCCGAGATAGCGGCGTTGTTCGCCTGGGTTTAATTTCGGTCCACCATGAGCTTTTTCTAGTAGTTGTTTTGATAAATCTGTCATAAAAACAGTATATCACAAAAATCGCAAGAAAACAGACAAAAGAAAGCGATTACTTTATAAAGTTAAGGAAAATTTGCACAAAGATAACGTTTTTTCTTGAAAAACGCTTATTTTTAAGGTATCATAGAGGTGTAAAAAATTTAACTCAAAGGAGAGTAAAAAATGTCAATTATTACTGATGTTTACGCTCGCGAAGTCCTAGACTCACGCGGTAACCCAACACTTGAAGTAGAAGTTTACACTGAATCAGGTGCTTTCGGACGTGGTATGGTTCCATCAGGAGCTTCTACTGGTGAACACGAAGCAGTTGAACTTCGCGACGGTGACAAATCTCGTTACGGTGGTCTTGGTACACAAAAAGCTGTTGACAACGTAAACAACATCATCGCTGAAGCAATCATCGGCTACGATGTACGTGACCAACAAGCTATCGACCGTGCTATGATCGCACTTGACGGTACTCCTAACAAAGGTAAATTGGGTGCAAACGCAATTCTTGGTGTGTCTATCGCTGTAGCTCGTGCTGCTGCTGACTACCTTGAAATCCCACTTTACAGCTACCTTGGTGGATTCAACACTAAAGTTCTTCCAACTCCAATGATGAACATCATCAACGGTGGTTCTCACTCTGACGCTCCAATCGCTTTCCAAGAATTCATGATCGTACCTGCTGGTGCACCATCATTCAAAGAAGCTCTTCGTTGGGGTGCTGAAATCTTCCACGCTCTTAAGAAAATCCTTAAATCACGTGGTTTGGAAACTGCCGTAGGTGACGAAGGTGGATTCGCTCCTCGTTTCGAAGGAACTGAAGACGGTGTTGAAACTATCCTTGCTGCGATCGAAGCTGCTGGATATGTTCCTGGTAAAGACGTATTTATCGGATTTGACTGTGCTTCATCAGAATTCTACGATAAAGAACGTAAAGTTTACGACTACACTAAATTCGAAGGTGAAGGAGCTGCTGTACGTACTGCTGCAGAACAAATCGACTACCTTGAAGAATTGGTAAACAAATACCCAATCATCACTATCGAAGATGGTATGGACGAAAACGACTGGGACGGTTGGAAAGCTCTTACTGAACGTCTTGGTGGTAAAGTTCAATTGGTTGGTGACGACTTCTTCGTAACAAACACTTCTTACCTTGAAAAAGGTATTGCAGAAGGTGCTGCTAACTCAATCCTTATTAAAGTTAACCAAATCGGTACTCTTACTGAAACATTCGATGCTATCGAAATGGCGAAAGAAGCTGGTTACACTGCTGTTGTATCACACCGTTCAGGTGAAACTGAAGATTCAACAATTGCTGACATCGCAGTTGCAACTAACGCAGGACAAATCAAGACTGGTTCACTTTCACGTACAGACCGTATCGCTAAATACAACCAATTGCTTCGTATCGAAGACCAACTTGGTGAAGTAGCTGAATACCGTGGATTGAAATCATTCTACAACCTTAAAAAATAATCTCTTTATGAGATGAGGGGCTATAAAGCCTTTGAAATAAGCACTTTGGGGCGCTTTCCCTTAGTGCTTTTTTGATTTTACTACCCTTTTTAGTACCCCTACTAATTTTTGGTATAGTAAGAGGGTAGTCACTAATTGTGACCCCCTTTATAAATTATTGATAGCTATTTCATAATTTGAGACAGCTTTTTTTGCATTCTCTTGGTTAGTATGCCAGTAAACATTTTCAGTCACTATTAAGTTAGAGTGTCCCAGTCTGTACTGAACATCTTTAGGGCTGGCTTGAGCGTAGAGCATCATAGTAGTATGTGTATGGCGGAAACCATGAAAGGATACGTTAGTTACTCCAGCAGCCTCAAAATGCTTATTTAGGCGCTTTCGTAAGTTACAAGCATAGGCATATTTTTCTGTAAATACAGAGAATACAACCGTTTCAGATCGGCCTAATTTCCAAGATTGAATTTGTTGACGGTTTTTGTATTGCTTCAGTAAAAGTAATGTGGCTTTGTCTATTGGTATATCTCGATAACCAGCGCTTGATTTAGGTGAGTTTATTTCCTGATAGCGGTTTAGTGTCTTATTGATACTGATAACACCGCTTTCTAGGTCAATATCAGACCATTCAAGAGCTAGCGCCTCACTAATACGGCAACCAGTGGCCAATAAAGTCTTATACAGGACAACATCAAATAAGTTTTCATAATTTGATTGATCCAGAGCATCTAAATAATCAAGAAACTGTTTTAATTCTTTGTTGTCTAAGTATTTGACAGCAGCCTTTTCTTTTTGCTGTTTGCGTGGAATGATGACATCATTAGCTGGGTTGTATTGTATTACCTGGATAGCTACGCCATATTTCAAAATACGCTTATTCATGTTATGGAGCAAGGAGTAGTTAGCAAATGCTCCTTTTTCGCCTTTATTTGCCTTGTCAGCCCATTTGTTTACTTGCTGTTGAAGAATAGGCGTAGTGAGTTTAGATAGCTTGTAATCGCCAAATACAGGCAATAAATGCACTCTAACCAATCCATCCATAGATTGTCGAGTATTTGGCTTAACTGTATTCTTGTAACTATCCCACCAAACTTTTACAAGCTCATTGTATGTTGTAATTGTCGGCTTGTCTTTAACTGTATAGCCATTAGTAGCAAAAGCATTGATCGCATCACGCGCTTTTACTTTAACGCCCTTTTTAGTGGTTGCTGTAACAGTTGTACGGGCTTTTTTGCCCGTTAGTTGGTCAACACCTAGATAAACACTAGCATAATAAACTCTTTGGCCATTCTTTTTGATTTTCTCTTTGATATTCATGTATTTGTACCTTTCTTTCCATCAGCAGGCAAGGCGCGTGGTTTTGTTAGGTATTTATACATGAGTATTTGCTGTTAGTTATTGGGTTTGAAATTCACACTATGCCCACTATGGGATTTTGCTGTAGTTTTTGCTAATTGTCTAATTGCATCTTGGTCATTGGTGCTAGATAATACATAGTTACTAATAATTTCTAAGTAAGTGTTATCAATTCCTCTATTATTTCTTATCTGCTCATACGCTTCAAATGATAATTTTGTTTTATCTAATCCTAGCGAATTATATTCTTCCCAAGCATTATACTCTCTAGGAGTGAATGTTTCATAAGGGAATTTGTTTCTTGGTACATCAAAACCTAAGAGGTATTCAACTGATACACCGAAATAATCTGCTAGAAGTTGGGCTTTGTCAGCTTTGGGAACTCTTTCGCCGTTTTCCCAGCGTAAAATGGTTAATTTAGTAACACCAATAATTGATGCTAGCTCTTCTTGTGTGAGCTTTTTCTCTTTTCTTAAAGTTTTGATATTGGTACTATTTGTGACTTTTAATTCACCCATTATATGACCTCCGTTTCAATAAGATTATAACATAAAATCTAAAAATGTAGCCAAAAATATATTTTTTTATTAAAACACTTGACAAAGTAACCGTTTAGATATAAAATAACCTTGTAATTAAATATCCGTTCGGATACAAAAAGAGAGGAGGAAATACATGATTATCACTGAAAATCAAGCAAAAGCCGTGCGCCGTAAGCAAGCTGATAGCATGCTGACAGCTAAAGCGACAGCACAGGCAATTGGTATTAACCCAATCACTTATAAAAAAGTGGTACAGGGTGGAACAGTTAAGAAAACGGTTTATACGAAAGTCATGGAATGGCTAGCAAAAGATTATTAATGTACAAAAAAAGCCATGTACAGGCGACCAAACCAACGTACACGGCTACGGAAAAATAACAAAACTCAAGCAAAGGCAAGGCGCGTGGTTTTGTTAGGTATTTAGCAAGGGGACAAACCCCTTTGTAAATAATCTCCTCTTATTTTATCAAAATTAGAGGAAAATGACAACTTAATTTATAAAAAGGAAAAATGGAGGATATAAATGGAAATTCTGTCTAAAGAAATACAGTTACAGGGTTTACAGCTTCTTAAACAGACTCTTGAAACTTTAGTTGAGCTAGAAAAACAACGATCTAGTAAGTTAGATTTAATTTCTCGTAAAGAATTAATGGATCTGCTAGGTATAAGTGCTACAACCCTTGATAACTGGGAGGATCTTGGTCTTAAACGATATCAGACCCCGATGGATGGCGCTAAGAAAGTATTCTATCGTCCGTCAGATGTGTATTTATTTTTAGCAATAAAATAGGAGTTATGAAATGAAAATTGTTACTTTCAAACCAACTAAACAAATAGACGATGGGTTTTATCTACCAGGCATTGACATTCTATTTGTCTCAGATAAAGCAGATGCCAAGAGTACAGAAGATGTAATTTTATTTCTTTCAAAACATGGGTTAAACAAGTCTTGAATGATATTAGAAAATAAAGCTACTATTCCGCAGAGGAAATAGAGACAGCTATACAGGCCGTTATAAAAGCCTCTAACACGTTTATAGAGAACAAGTGGTAAATAATATTGACACACTAGCCAAAGCCGTTGTAGAGGCTAAAAAAGAGGCTAGAGGAGGCAATTAAAAGCAATATACAGGAGGTAGAACCGTAATGGAATTAGTCTACATGGACGGCAAGAAAGAGCCGTACACCACAAGCGAGATCATTGCTGAATGTGCTGAAGTACAACACCACACTATCATGCGCTTAATAAGAGAAAATAAGGCTGACTTTGAAGAGTTGGGAATACTTGGATTTAAAATCCATAAATTAGACACTAGAGGACAACCTAAAAAATCCTATATCCTGAACGAGCAACAGGCTACTTTGCTGATCACTTATCTAAAGAATACCGAAACAGTACGGCAATTCAAACTGAACTTAGTAAAAGCATTTTTTGAAATGCGTGAGGAGCTTTCTAAGTTTCGTCTGCAGAGAGCGCTAGAAAAACCAAAAAGAAAAACTTTACATGACAGTATAGAAAATTGGGAACAAGCACCCAAAAAAGCACATAGTACCATGAATAACTTGTTACTGAAGGCAGTAACCAACATGAATGCTAGGCAGTTGATAGCAAGCCGTGGGGCTACTAGTGGTATCGATAGCTTGACTAGTGAGGAGCTGGAGCAGTACCAGGCATTTGAGGATATGGCAATAGCTATGATTGAATTGAAAATGAGTTATCAGGAAATTAAGACTATGATGTTTAGAAGTAAAAAATAAGCTAAAAAAACACACAAACAAAGAAAAAGAGGTAAAAACATGTTAGCAGATAAATTAGAAGCTATTTCAACAGATTTAGAAGAAATACAAGGAAGTCTTACAGGGGTTAAAAATATCATAGCTAAAAGAGCGATCAGTAGGGTATTGAATGACTTGGATGATGTCTACAATGAACTGACCAGCACAGAATACCATGAACAACAGCAAACGCTTAAGGAACAGACGGAAAGGATGAAACAGAGAGTAGTTGCTGAAGTAATAGGAGAACTAGAGCAAAAAGAACGGTCATTTTATGGAAATTATTGGGGTAACACTGATTTTATAAAACGAACTTCTAGATTTGATGGATTTCTTTTCTTAAACACTTATCTAGCGGAAATAACTAGAGAGAATGACTATCCTATGGATCAAAGTCAATTATTAAATTATGTATGGGAACTTTTGGCAGTTGATATTGCCAAGAAAAAACGAGGTAAAAAGAATCTCTTGGACTTATGGACAAGTTCGATTAAGTACACCCGTGGCATGATGATTCATGAGGAGGGTTAACATGAATGAATTAGATTTAACCAATACACAGTCGGTAATCTTTATGGTGGTATTGATTGGCCTGCTACTTTATCTAAACCACCTAGACCGCAAAAAAAGCGCCCAATTTGAGCGAGAAAGCAAACAGATGATAGAAACACCTAGCGAGGATTTAAACCCTGATTATGGGCGTTATATCCAGCTTGCAGGGGTCAATGTATGGGGAGGCATTGAATGAGTTTAACAGATAATCACAAGAGAGTATTAAAACTAATCAAGCAGTAGGACAATTTGGAGGTAGAGCAGATGAAACTAGTAGAGTTTATTAAAAGTCACGATGGGGCAATTTTGGCTATTGAAAGATTGAAAAATATCTTAGAAAATGAGGAATTTATAGGAGCGTTAGAGTATGTGGCTGATATAGAAAATCATTTGAAATTGGTTAAAATTGAATACCTAGACGGAATGCAATATTTAGCGACAGGGGAGGAGTAGACTTGGCAGAAGAAAAGCGTTATTGGTGGTTGAAGATGGAGCATGATTTTTTTGAGCAGAAAGAAATGAAGGCTTTGAAACGAATGGCAGCAGGCTATGTATATACCACTATCTATCTAAAGTTATTGTTGAAAAGCTTAAAAAATAACGGCTCTTTGTATTTTGAAAGTATTGAAGATGATTTTGTATCAGAGCTTGCTTTTGATATTGATGAGTCTATAGATGATGTTAGTGCAGTATTTGATTTTCTAAAACGTAAAGGGTTACTGGTTGAAATATCAGAGGAGGAAGTATCATTACCAGGTGCAGTACAGCGAATAGGCTCAAAAACTCAATCAGCAGTAAGAAAAGAGAGGCAACGGGCAAGAGAAAAAGAACCTAAAAACGTGACAAAGTCACGGCAAGATGGGACTTTGTCACAAGATGGTCACGTAGAGAAGAGTAGAGAAGAAAAGAGAAGAGATAGAGAAAGAGTAGAAGTAGATAAAGAGCAATCACCCACTCCCTCTACCCTCGATCAAGACTTTATAAATCTCTATAAATCTTTTGAAGACGAGGTAGGTAAAGCATTATCACCGTTACAGATTCAAGACTTGCAGTATATGCTAGAAGATTTTAGCCCAGAACTTATTCATGAGGCGTTAAAAGAGGCTGTCAGTCAGGGTAAAGCTAACTTTGCATATATCAAGGCAATCCTTAACCGTTGGAAACAGGACAATTTATTGACGGTTGAACTTGTTAGAAATAGCTTTGCAGCGCGTGAGGCTAAGAAACAATCTCCTAAGCAAGCAGAACCTATTAGCCGTGAAGAATGGCTGAAAACACGAACAGAAGAAAACCCATTTTAGGAGGGTAAGCAATGGAAAATAAATTTGAGCAATATAACAACAGAAAAATTAGTGATAAGGTATGTGAGGTTCACAAGGTCAATTATTGGCAAATATCAACGCCAATAAGAGGCAGTAAGGAACGAAGTATACAAGAATTTTGTCCTGAATGCACAAAGGGACTAATAGAAAGGCAAGAGCAAGAGGGAGTTAATAATAGCCTAAATGCTGAGACTTACCTAAAAACTTATAATGTGCTTATGCGAGACAGTACGATCCCTAGAGAGTTAAAAGAGGCTAGCTTTGAGAATTTCATAGCTGAGACAACCGAGGAAAAGCAACTATTAGCATTTGCTAGGGAGCAGGTAGATAAATACCTGGACGGTATGACAGGGAATACCCTATTTACAGGATCTACAGGCATAGGGAAAAGCCATTTGAGCGTTGCTATTGCTAAGGCTATAAACGAGGGTTACAAGGCCAAAGGAGAGCCTAAAAGCGTGTTATTTGTCAATCTAACAGAAATCCTTAGACGAGTTAGAGAGAGCTTTAACTCTCCTACTAGTCTAGAGGGGCACTACTCAAGAATGCTGAAAGAGGTTGATTACCTGGTACTTGATGATTTAGGTATAAAATCGGACAACGCTAGTAGTAAAGGTAAATCAGTCTGGGAAGAAGAGTTTATTTTTGATATTCTCAGTAACCGAGATAAAACCATTATTACTACCAATCTAAGCAGCTCAGAGATTGTTAGCTTGTATAGTGAACGAGTGGCCAGCCGTGTCAGAACTGGACTAGAGGGTAACTTTTTCAAGTCATTCACTATCAAGGACAAGCGATACTCAATTAATCAGTTAAAAAGTAAAGTAAATCAACTGTAATAGGTTGATGCAGCCAAGAATAAAAACAACTATATTTTCTAATAGCTCTAAAAACTCATAGCGAGCTTTATATTGCGTTTTAGAGAGTGAACCAAGAGTGAACCAAGAGGATGCAGAAAAATGAGTGAAAAAGATTATACAAGTATGATAGAAAACGGTTGTATTTTATAACACGAACCTTAAAAACCTAGTCAAATCAATAGGCTAGGGATATTCGGATTATAATAAATCGAAATAAAGGAGAAATTCATGACTGAAAACAAGGATAATAAATTATTAGAAATGATGGAGAAAGGCTTTGTTTTATACTCAAAAAATGGTATAATAAAGTATATTGAAATTCCAGATCATGGCAGTATTAAGCTAAAAGCTCAAGATGGGCAGTTAGTTTATAAGGAAGTGACCACTGGAGAACAATGTTAATAAATACTGACTGGAAAAACCAGAGGTATGATAATTGAGTTTAACGCTCTTTTGTCATACCTCTTTTATTTTGTCGTAAGGAGGATAACATGACATTTACAACAATCAAGGATGATATTAAGGCTTTTGGCAAGAAAAAGCATGGGTACATGACTGGCTACATTGCTAAACAAGAGGAATTACATAAACAGTTACAAAATGGTATGATAGGCGAAAAATACGCTAAAGACCAGCTAGAGGCTTATAAGTTAGAGGGGGACACTTATTCTAGGGACACCTATAATAAAATTCATGCAGAAATTGAAAAACAGCATGAGCTAGAGCTAGAGGCATTAAAAGAAAAAGAACTCAGCGTAACAGCTGATGACGTGGCAGAGCTGACCTTGTTAGCTAGCATGAAGATGACAAAGGATGAATTGCTAGGTTATTTTGAAAAATACAAGAGCAAACCTCTTGCTATTAAAAAACTTTGGTCAATTGCTGAACAATATCCAGAAATCGCTATCAACTTGGAATTATTCAATGCAGAGCAGGCGCTAGAAAGTCTAATCTTATTCTTTAAGCAGCAACTTTCATATTGTCATTACAGTTTGCTTATCAACGGCGATAAAATCCAAGCTGTAACAACTGAAATGGTAGTAAATTCAGATGCCCCTGAGCTTGACCGTCGTTTGGATGAGTATTTAAACAAATAGAGGGGCTGGCAACCCCTTTATTTTATTTGGAGGTAATAGATGAAAAAATGTTGGGAAATGTTGGGATGATAACTTGAACAATGGACGAACAAAAGAAATTCCTAACTTTTGTTGAGAAATGTTGAAAGGTTATATTGGCAAATGTTGGCGTTTTTCAATATATGACACAATGAAAACTTGATAAAACTTAACAATTTAGGAGGTAATCATGCCAAAGAAGAAAATTGAGCGTATTTCAGTAATTCACAGAGAAAAAATTTTATGGCTCAAGTGGTATTTCATGAGAGATAAAGAAAATCCTAAGTATAGTGTTCTTGAGCGTAAAATGTTTGATGCTGCTAAAAATAAAGATATGCTAGCTTATAAAAAATACGCTACGATTAAGCAGATAACAGATATTAGGGTACAGACAAGTGAAGACGATATTTTAACGGCCATTAAAGAGGTTTATGTGTATAATCACATGAATGTTATTGGTGCTTGTCAACGTATATTATTTGTTAGTCAGTCGCCAGCCTATAGCAAGCTGAATAAATGGTTTGAAACTTACTCAGATTTGTATTTTAGCATTATTCCATTACCGAATATGGGAGCATATCATGAGTTGGTAGATATCTAGTTGATTGTATGATATAATAAACCAAAGTACAATGAGTAGTATATAGGGATTGCGCCTTGATTGAGGAGATTCCGGTTCGAATCCGGGCTATTGTGCTAGCATCTAGGAAACTAGGTGCTTTTTGTTTCTATCAATTAAGTGACTACTCCATTGCTGAATTAAAAAAATAACACTATGAAAAGTGCTATTTCCCTTGCCTGCTGAACTCGTCAATTTTATTACCTTTTTTGTTACCCCTTAAAAATACCCTACTTGTTTGTACCTTGTCACTTTTACTAGATTAGACAAAATAAGCTCTTTAAAATTGTGCATTTTTGGGGTACTTTATTATAGGTATATAACCTTAAAAAATAATAGTTGATTTAACAACGTTTTTAGCCCCTCGGATTTTTTCCGAAGGGCTTTTTCTTTGTTCAGGGGGCAAAAAGAGGGCAGTGTTTATGGTATAATAGACAAAAACACTTGTATTAGGAAGAAATTATGTCTAAAGAGATTGATATTGAGTATTACCACCAACTAGCTCTGCAAAAGCAGAAAGAGCACCGCAAAGTGTTAGCTAATCTAAAGAAAAAACCACCAAAGAATCTAGATAAGATAGCCCAGCAGATTCACCAAGAAGTCTTTGCTGAGATTGATTGCACCGCCTGTGCTAACTGTTGCAAGACTTTGGGGCCCGACTTCAAAGAAGCGGATATTACCCGTATCGCCAAGTACTTTAAGATGAAATTACCGGCTTTTGAAGCGGAATTCCTTCAGGTGGATGAAGATGGGGACAAGGTTTTCAAATCCATGCCTTGCCCCTTTCTAGGAGGAGACAATCTCTGCTCAATCTACGACGTTCGACCAAAGGCTTGCCGCGAGTTCCCTCATACAGATCGCAAGAAGATTTATCAAATTAATCATCTGACAATTAAAAATACTTTGACCTGCCCTGCAGCTTATCTCTTTGTTGAGAAATTAAAAGATAAGTTATAGAATTTACACCTTTAAATCTTGTACAAAGATTCTAGGGTGGAAGTATCTTGTATTTGTTAGAATATAGATAGAATTGAACACGGCCTAAAGCTGTGTAAAAAGATGAAATTTTCTCGGAGCAGGAGCCCCTCCGTTAATTTTCCTATTTTCACTTTAGTTTTATCGTCCTTTGTATCTTATGGAGGTAAGAAAAAAAGAATATGATGCATCAATTCAATCAAACCATGGATTATTTGGAGCAGCAGCTGACTGGAGAAGTGGATATGAAAAGATTTCAGCAGTTATCGGGCTATTCTTACCCTCTCTTTAGCAGGCTATTTTCTATCCTGGCAGATATGACATTAGCAGAATACTTGCGCAATCGCAGGTTATCAGAAGCTGTGATAGACTTGCGGGAAAGCTCTGACAAAATCATTGACATAGCAATGAAATACGGCTATGAGTCTGCTGACGCCTTCAGCACAGCATTTAAGAAATTCCATGGTTCAACTCCATCAGAAGTTCGAAATGGAAAAGCTTATAGGGTCTTTCCTAGACTTCAATTATCCTTAAAAATCACAGGAGGAAAGAACATGGATATCAAGATTCAAAAGAAACCTGCATTTACCGTGGCAGGTGTCCTATTGGAAGCTATCGACAATAGTCAGTGCCCATCTGCTTGGGAACAACTCTATGAGAAATACAGCTTTGAAAATCTAGAAAGTCTGGGTAGTGGCCAATCCTATGGTGTTTGTTCGGATGTCAAAGAAGGCGAAATCATCAACTACATGGCTGCTTATGATGTGACAGATAAAGCTAAAGCAGAAGAACTAGATCTGTCAATCAAATATATACCAGCGGCTGAATATGCTATCGCCCCAGTCAAAGGCCCTATACCAGCTAGCATTCACAATGCTTGGAAATATGTCTTGGAGGTCTTTTTCCCAGAAACTGGCTATCGTCATTCAGGTGCACCAGACTTTGAAGTTTATTCCAAAGGTGATATGTCGTCACCAGACTATCAAATGGAACTCTGGATACCAGTGATTAAGAACTAGAACATTTTCTGACTTTTTATAAAGATGCAAACCTAACTCTGTAGAAGATACCTTTTACAGAGTTTTTAATTATTGACATTCATGCCCGTAAATCACAAATACCCATATTTTTTGTTTGGATTTTATGGGGCATGCGAATAGTTTTCTCGGTATAATAGTCCCATAGAAGATAAGGAGGCATGAATATGCAGATGTATTTTGGAGATGTATCACTTTGCTATAGCTATTCATTGGCAATGGCACTGGATGGCTATGACTTAAAAGCAGACTTTTTAGAGGCAATCATGGTAATGGGAAATGGCGCTAGTATCGTAAAGGAAGATGACCGGCACCCTCTAGTATTCTTTGATAACGGAATGCCAGATCTTTCTATCTCTCATTCCTTAAAAATACTTGGGTTTGACTATGAAGACTTCTATCTAAAAGATGAAGCAGAAGTAGATTTGGAAGAGATTAAAAGAAAGTTGGAAACCTTTCTGTCCAATGGACCTGTCGTACTGGGACCTCTTGATATGGGGCATTTGACTTACAATCCCCATCACACAATCCTTTATGGTGTGGATCACTTCGTAACCGTGTATGCTCTTGATGGTCAGTATCTCTACTTGCATGATCCAGCTGGTTTTGCCTGTATGAAGGTTGCTTTTAACGACATTTTAGAAGCTTGGAAGGCGGAGACTATTGACTATAAGCGTGGAGCTTATTCCATGTGGGGAAATTTTAAGAAGGTCAAGAGTCCTAGTCAGACTGAAATCTATCAGGAAACAGCAAGGATTATGAAAAACCGATATCTGAATGGTCAAAGTGGTGTTTTGGAATGTTATGCAAAAGCAGTTGCTGAAAATGGCTTAAATACCGAGCAAAAACAACTACATCAGTATTTTAGCTTCAAACTTGCAGCTGTTCGAAATCTCTACCTCAGTGAGTTCTTAAAAGATCATGATCCAGAAGGGGCAAGATTAAAAGAGGAATTGGCTTCTTTATTTGGTCAAGCCCACCTTTCATGTTTAAAAGAAGATTATCAAGAACTGTCCCACTTGCTCTATCAGATAGCAGAGGTGGATGGTCGCTTTAGAGATTTATATGTAAAGTAGTGACTATAAGCACAAAAAAATAGTTCGTAAAAGCAGTTGTTCGTAAAATGAAGAACTGCTTTTTGATTATGGTATAATGAAGTAAGAAAATACCTCAACCTACTAGAAAATGAAGGGAGAACGCCTATGCCTAGACCAAGAACGAAAGAGGAATTAGTGCTAGCCTCTAAGGAAAACTATGAAAAACTCAATCACTTTATCTCTAAATTAAGTGAAGAGGAACTACAGACTCCTTTTGATTTTTCAAAAGACCAAAAGAAAAAAGAAGCTCACTGGAAAAGAGATAAAAATCTAAGAGATGTCCTGATCCATCTCTATGAATGGCATCAGTTACTTTTGACCTGGGTACATTCTAATCAAAAGGGTCATGAGAGACCTTTTCTCCCTGAGCCTTATAATTGGAAAACTTATGGGGAAATGAATGTCGCTATTTGGAAGAAGCACCAGAACACTTCTTTAGAAGAAGCGACTAGGCTACTAGAGCAATCGCATAAAGAGGTTTTAGAGTTGTTGGAAGGCTTCAGCAATGACCAACTCTTTACCAAAGGTGTTTATAAGTGGACGGGAGGGACAAGCCTAGGTTCCTACTTTGTCAGTAGCACCTCCAGTCACTATGACTGGGCTCTGAAAAAACTCAAAGCTCATCAGAAAAATTGTAAGAATAGCTAGTTGAAGTGCTATTGAAATTCACAAAAGGTTCTTCTAAGTTTCGAATAGCTTAGTTCTCGTGATTTTTGAGCTCTTCTAGCTTTAGAATCCTTCAAAAATTAAAATTTAAAGCTGTCATAGACTTAGAATAGATCCAAAACATATATATAAATGCAATTCTAAACTTAGAATTGCATTTATATTAAAGAAATTAGACTGTTCGATAGTTAGAATGACTTGATTCTGAGAAATGTTGACTAAAAAATGATTCGAATAGCTTTTTTCTGATATAGGATGATAGATAGATGGGTGAGATGATGAACATACAAAAAGAGAAAGTTAGAAAAGAGTTGGGGTCCCTCTGTTTGGGAGAACTTGCAGCCATCCTATCCTTTTGGTTGTGTTTTTTTCTTTTGAAAAATCGGCTTGGTGATTGGAAGAGTCTAGTCACCATTCTCTATCCTTTGTCTTTACTGACATTTATTTTGCTTCAAGGTTCAATCTATTGGGCAATTTTGATTAGAAGACTGTCAAATCCTCAGTTCGGAAGTAGCAGTGTTCCCAAACTATTTGGTGTTTTAAGAATACTAGACCTTGTTTTAGTTATTGCCGGCTTTCCTTTTATTGTCTGGAATACACAGAGTTTCCAAGTGGCTATTATAGCCACACTAATACAGCTTTTTGCACTAATCGAATGGATAAATTATTATCTCCTACGTTTATCCTATAGTTTGAACCCTCTTGTTTTATGGAAACGAATTGCAAAGGGAAAACTTGAAAAAAGCAGAATAGCCAAGGAGTTGGGGTAGGGGAGAATGAACGGAGGAAAGGGATTGGATAATATAGTTCTACGAACAGAGTGGTTCGATAAAACAGAAAAATTTTGTGAAATAAGACTGGATTGTAAGACAAAATATCTAACAATTTATCAGATATGCTACATTTTTGAAGAAGAGATGAACAAGGTATATATTGCTATGGATGAATATATAAAAAATTCTCATCAAACAAAGAAGATTATTTTCGGAGATGAGAGAGAGGGAGGAAGTGGGTATTTTAGTTTCTTACTAACTCCTATCAACTTAAAAGAAGAATTAAAAATTGAAGTGGACATGGAAATTGCTGATAATGATAAGGGTTTGCATCGTTGCAAATTCTATGTAAATACTCAATTGGAAAGTTTTAAGTATTTCAGAAACAATTTACCTAGAATATTTTCGAAAAACTCTGATAGGGAAATTAAATTGCATCCATATTTTTAGTAGAATTAGAAAATTTAATAAGCTTTTAGAGATAAATATTAAAGAAATTATTTTAAAAGAGACATCATATGAAATAGTTTAATTCAAATTTTGGAGATTATAAATGAGAACTATTGTTTTGATGAAGAAACTTCAGATTTATTGTGGAAATTATATAAAAACATTGAAAAAACAGAAGGTGGAAATACCGACTATATCTATAATCGTTTAGTAGGTGGGATTATTTATAACGATGAGAATGCAAAATGGAACGGTAGTATTACTGGAGTGCCACAATACCTTAAAGATAGTGTAAAATGGAATGGGACTGCTGGACTGGGTTCGGTATACGGAGCTAAAAGTTATCACACCATAGAAGAACAAATGAATCGCTTTGGATTGTTTGGAGAGGAATATAAGATAATTCAAGTTAGGATAAATGAACAGTATGAGAGAGCCAATACTGAGGGTGAGACTGTTACAGATTTCGCTCATCAAAGTATTACTACTGCAACTAATTTATACGATAATAAAAAGCGCCTTGCGAATTTTGTAGGTCTCACAAAAGGATATTTGGGGAATAGTCACCACCATACTAATGATCTATCTGGTTGGCTAGGAGATGTGACAATCGGTAATCCTCCAAGTATGAATATACCTGATTATAAGGCTGACCTTGATGCGGTTAATATTACATCTATCATGAAAAATCAGAGAATATCCTATGTTGCAGCTACTAATCAATACTATGATCAACTTTCTACAAATAGCTCTTCAAGGGAATCTGAATTTTTAAAGAATATGGGTGAAATGGAGTATGTTAAAAAGCAAATTTATAAAGAGACAGGAATCAATTATCAGGACGACACCCAAGCAATGGAAATGTTAAAATAGAAGAATAATGTTGCTTATCAGTTTATCCAAGATTTAAGTAAGGAAAAAGGTAGATGAAAAAAATTTTAAAAATTGTACTCATAACTGTATTAGTTTTTCTAACTTTGTTTGGTCTATATCGTGTCTATCAAAAGCATTATTATAGAGGAGTGTATGAATCTTTAAGTAATGTCTTTCTAGAGATGAACTATGCAGAAACCTATAGTGGTGTTTTACCTGGACTTGCTGATTTTAGTAAAGCTGTTGATGGAGGTCAGTCGTTTAGAGAGCCAGACTGGATAATTCCCATAGGACTTGATGCAGGTTTGTCTGAAAATGAAAGTTTAAAAGTGATTGTAGGTTTTGAAGAAACTTTTATTATTGAATACCAGCAACTATTATCTGATGGGAGATATCTTTATATAAAATATGACTACAATGATAAGAAACTCAACCAATCAGTCGAAATCTCAGATTCTAAATGGTCGGTAGCGTATGACTTAGCTAGTTACAATATACTACATAAGGATGAGGGAAAACTAGATTTGGAGGCATATAAAGAATTATCACGTCAGTCTAAAACAGGGGATTCGATACCTAATTTTTACCTAACTAATCCCAACGAAGTACTAGAGTATTTAAAGCCTTATGGGATTGATGAAGCTTGGATTAAAGAAAAATCCCACTTCATGCTCTATGATGTCGTTCTAGAACGCTGGTTTAAAAATGGTAGTCAACGCTACTCAGTTGACAATCTTGGGGATGTAGAGATTGTGCCACTAAGTTTTTCTGAATAGAGTAGCTGAACTGCTCATAGATATAGTAGTGTTGTATGAAATAAAAAATGTATCGGATGAGAAACAAAAATAATGAATCCGCTACTAGAACCTATGCCTTTTCATAAAACAAGGGAGAGATGAAATGAATATTTTAAAACTACAGGAACAGATTGACAGTACGAAGTACTGGGATTCCTACGCATTAGACTTTAGAGCTTCATTTTTCGGGGACGAATGTAAACTCTATATCGAGATTGAAAATGGCAAATCGGATCAGTATTGCTGGGAGATAGTTTTCTACCGTTGTTTTAAGGTTGACTATGAGACGGATGCTGGTTGGACATGTTGGGAAAGCAAGAGTGGCACAAGGAATTTCAATATGAAAGATGTTCCTTTTGAAAATCTCATGTCTCACACTGTACATGACATTAGTCTCATCAAAGAGAAAAATAATATGATAAAAGCTACAATTACTTTATCAAGTATGTTAATTAAGATTGTGTGTCAAGCAATTCAAATCTCCAAAGTTTTAGTCAGAGAACAGGACTTCTTTTGGAGCTAATAAAATGAGGCACCATCTCAGCAAGCATCAAATACCTGCTAAAAATAGAGATGAGTAAAGCCATATATCCAAGCAATTTTGATAAAATATATGCAAGATATTCTTGATGAATGAATTGGAAATTGATGTTATCACAAAAGACTAGAAGAAAGTGAGTTGAAAATACCATGAAAATAAGTGGGAATATGTCAAAATATAATAAAAAGATTTCTTTTTTTGAGATTCTTTCCAATATCCCATCTAATAATGCTAAATGGTATATTTTTGAATTTGATGCCATTGGAAAAGCACCGAATAATCTGACTATGTCAGAATTTGAAGATCTAGTCTTAAATTCAAAATATGGCTATCAAATGAGTTGGAACGAGCTTTTAAAATTTTCAAAGGAAATAGAGGATATAAATAACTTAATATTAGTTTCCTCTACATCTCCTGTTGAATTTGATGCTATAGAAACGGATACGGAAGATTTTTTAGTAAGGTTAGAAATAGATGACAGCACCTTTTGGGAGCCTTAATTCTATTAACTTGAGGTAGATAAGAATGACTGTTGAGGATTTAAGAGAACTACTGCTATCAATAACAGAAGAAGATGCTATCATTTCGACTTTATTTTCATTTTTTATTAGAAACAAAGGATATTCAACTCAGATATTGGAAGAGATTATTTTTTATGGAATGGCCATAGGTTGGTTTGAAATCGTTAATGTAGAAAATGATAATATTCCTTATACGGATATTGAGTGGAGAATTGATAATGACTTTCAAGAAGTTGTTTTTTGCGATAATGATTTTGCTGTAAAGACTTTATTTACACAGGAAGGTGGAATTCCAGAATTATTCAAAAAGTTTATCTTATAACAGAATGCTCAATCAATTCCTGTTCTCCATTTAAAATCTATGATTGATTTCATTATTGAGTTTCAAGCTGAGTCTCTGACGAATAAGGAAATAAATAATATTAAGAATTTTATACTACAGTCTGATATTAATATTTCAGATAAAGACATCGAAGTTATTTATGAGGAATATTGAGGGTGTAGAAAGGACAAGATTAACATCCATCTAAAATTTTCAAATGAGAGTATAGAAAATAGATATGAAGCTAGATAATTTAAAAATGAAAATAGCTAAGATTAAAAAGCTACTGCTTGAGAATAATGTTCATATAGAGCAAGGCTTAAGCGATGATGAAGTACGAAAAATTGAGAAAATATATAATGTAAAATTTCCCCAGCAGTGGTTGGAATTTTATCAAAATATACTACCTGTTTCAGAACGTTTTTATAACTGGAGAGATTTTTCAGTTGAAAACATAGCAGCTATAAAAGAAAGATTAGCGAGTCCTTATAATGGAATTTTGGAAAGTATTGATGAAATAGTTTGGGATATTTCCTGGGGACTAGAGCCTGCTAAAGTAGAAGATAAAAATAAGAAAATAAGAAAAATGCTAGAATCAGCTCCACCTCTAATTCCTTTATATGGGCATCGTTTTCTCCCGATATTTGAAAACAAGGAAATGCCCGTTTTATCTGTTGTAGATTTAGATATTATCTATTATGGGATGGATTTGTATGATTATTTTGAGGTTGAATTCGGACATAAGAGACTTGTGTCTGACTCAAAAAAATATAAAGAAGTTCCTTTCTGGACAAGTAATTTTTATTGAACAAGATTGTTCGGATGGATTCTAAAATTAAAAAGGTGATTTTAGTCTCTTAATAACTGTTAGAGATAACGAAGATGATTATTGAGATGGGGTTAGATTTGCAAGATGAAAAAATGCTTTACTCGAATTATTGGAAAGGTTTAGACTAATGTTTTATCAATTAAAATATGATATGGATCTTGTAGACAAGGTTATTGAAAAAAAGAAATGCTATATTTATGGGGATAGTAATAATATCAATGACATCGAATATGAAAATTATCCTAAAGGTAGATTTCATACAATAATACATTCTGAAAAGAAAGTAGAGTCGTGGCCAAATGTAGAATTCTATTATAATTCATTGGAGATGACAGAGGAAAGTGATTACTTAGGTAATATTGATTCATGGCCTATATTTAGAAAGAATGTAGTAAAAATACTAAAAAAAGAATACCCCAATTTAGAATTTTATTCTGTAAAATTAATTGATGTAGCTACTGGAAGCATCAATACAAATTATTTTGTTTTACATGTTCTCTGTGTAATTGATGCATTTGATATGAAAAATAGTAAATACCGTTATAATGAGAAATACGATGTTTATTTTTTCGAACCCAAAGGAGAAAGAATAGACTCCTTAAAGTGTCAAGGAGTAGATGTTTTTCGCGCTTCGAAAAACTTTACTGTGATATATGTATCAGAGAAATTTCGTCAAATGGTTATGAAACATAAGTGGACTGGTTTTGCATTTTATAGAGTTGCTGAAGATAATGAGGAACAAGAATATATAGAAAAACAGGGCATACAGGAGACCAGTAAATGAAGGAAACTATCTTTTATATTTTTGATGATGCTAGAAATCTTAAACTAGATTGGATAAAAATGAGAGTTGCTAATTCCAATACCACCTATTATTGAAAGGATTGATACGATGTCCGCTCCCCGATAATCCAGATCTATTTGAAGGCCGACCGGATTCTAGCTTAGATATTATTGATAAAAAAACAGGAGATTTACTTACTAGAAGATTTTATGATTCGGACGGGGAAAAGTTATTGGGAGGTAAGGAAATGACATATGAGTTTTTTAAGGAATTATTATCTTATAGGGAAGAGTTTGTCATATATCATCAAGATAAAAAATTTTATATTAGCCAACGAAAAGATTTGGGGGAGATATATTTCACTGTTTCTGAGAAAGAATATAGAGTATTCTATAATCAAATGGAATTTTTATCTGCAGCATTAATCAATGGTAAAACATTGGGTGAAGCATGGGATGAACTCGAAGTTTATTAATCGTGTTGGTGTCGGAGTTCTAGCAGGTGGAGTAATCCGAGTAGGCTCGGAAAAATTTAATTGCAAGATGAATCCATAGTAAGATATGGACTTGTATACTGGAGCCTGTATTTAAAACGAATGTTTTTGGAAAGGAAGTAAAAATGCATTTAGGTGGCTCAGTAGTTTCTAATCATATTTTAGAAAATAAAGCAAAATTGAAATGGGTATTTCGCGAGAATGCCGTGGATGAGCTAGACAATGGCTGGCGCTTTCTTTCTGAAATAGATACCGAAGAATACTTATCAAATCCTGAAAATATGTCAGTATGCGACTGGAGTACAATTGTTGAAATTGAACCTGCTGTATTATTGATTTACGACATGCCTATCGGAACAGAACTTACACTTATTTACGAAGGTGAGCAGAGATATTTTATTGAAAAGAATTAGTAAAAGTCTATCTTTAATAAATGACAGCCAAATCTTTAACAAGATATCGTCTACTAATTTAGAGAATATAGATGATATTTTAAATGATTATTTACCTCTTCATTTAAAATGGATAGAGAAGGGAAATTCTTGGATTGTTGAGTCATTAAGCGAAAGTCGTCAATTAGATAGACAAGCATTTTCTCAATTACTTGTAGGTGTCAGAAACTTATATCTTGATTTAGAAGAAGTTCAAGATTTGCTTATTGAAGTATCAAATGAAATAGATGGAAAGTAGATGTTTAATTTTATAAAAAGGAATAGTGGAGTTGAATAGGAAATTAGATATGGAAACTAAAAATGAAGAATGGGTAGAAGTCTTTAGAGGTTTGATTCCCGTAGATAAGTATAAGTTAAAAGTCTTGTTGACAAATTTGTCAGATGGTCAAGAAATTAGGCTGATTGGAGAACAGAATCGTTTTAAATTATCATGTTTTTGCTATGATGAAGCACGATTCTTTAGCAGGGAATTGTATTTATCTGCAATTCTGGATAAAGAGATGTTTAAAAAATTTGAAAAAAATAATTTTCAAAATGTCATTTACGAAATCAAGAATAGTCAATTAGTGAGAAAACTGGAATACACATCATATTATGATCTAGGAACTTTGCATTCACGGCATTATATAATCATAACTCAAGATAGTGTAGTGGAGATTCTTGTTTCTGCAAATTTGAAATTAGATATCAGCCAATACTAGAAAATTTGCTAATCAAACATGTACATGACTTTAGTACAATTATCGGAAAATAGAACTTGGAGAAATGATATGGAAAAATGGACGAAAATTAAACCGGGCTTCATCCCTTTTGGCGACTATGGTATTGAGATAAATATAGATGGGGACACTCTAATTGGCTACTTGGAAGATTCAGAAAAATTTAAATTTACCTTTACAAAGATCTGGGCTTTCCGAACAGTCCAGGAAAGTTTAGAATTAAGAGATAAATACTGGGAACAAGGATTGGCAGAGAACAGACCACTTTATCTGACCAACTATATCTATGAGGTCGAGAATACAGAGTTTGGTGATTTGGTCGCTTCTGCAAATATAGCTAATAAAAAGCTTCATCACTATTTCATAATGTCGACAGAATATTTAGTGGATATTCTATCTGAAAATGATGTAAAAGTGGAGAAAGTATAAAAATAAGGTGAATAAGTCCTTTAAGTCAATTCAGATTATGATAACTACCTGTTTCATTTATGCTATAATATTCTTAATGAATTTTCAGAAAGGAAACTCAATGCCCTACAAATTTCTACTCTTCGACCTAGATCACACTCTTCTTGATTTTGATGCTGCTGAGGATGTGGCTCTGACGCAACTTCTAAAAGAAGAAGGGGTTGCGGATATTCAAGCCTATAAAGACTATTACGTTCCTATGAACAAGACTCTCTGGAAAGACTTGGAGCAAAAGAAAATCAGTAAACAAGAACTGGTTAACACTCGCTTTTCTCGTTTATTTGCCCATTTTGGATTCGAGAAGGACGGTACGTTACTTGCTCAGCGTTACCAATTTTACTTAGCCCAACAGGGACAAACTTTTTCAGGTGCTCATGAACTCTTGGACAGCCTTATCGAGCGTGATTATGACTTGTATGCTGCGACAAATGGGATTACTGCCATTCAGACAGGGCGTTTGGCTCAATCTGGTCTGGCTCCCTATTTCAACCAAGTCTTTATCTCCGAGCAATTGCAAACGCAAAAGCCTGATGCACTATTCTATGAAAAAATCGGTCAGCAGATTGCTGGATTTGATAAAGAAAAGACGCTGATGATTGGAGATTCCTTAACGGCTGATATTCAGGGCGGAGTGAATGCAGGAATTGATACAATCTGGTTTAACCCTGATCACTTAGAAAACACGAGCCCAGTGCAACCAACTCACATTGTAGATTTTTACCAGAGTCTGCTGGAATGTTTGGATCAATTTTAAAAAGTAGGAAAAATTAAAAGCAGAGGAGTAAAGATGTTATGGGAACATGGAGCGCAACCATTTTTGGTAATGATACTTCCTTGGATATTAAGGATGAATTTTTCGAGAGATACAATAGAGGAAAAGAGCCAGCTACTATCAAAAATGACTTGACAATGGATTTAGACGATGACGATAGATATAATGTCTTGTTCGCTCTGGCGCATTGTATGTGGGAAGTTGGACAATTAGATGATGGATTCTTACTTGAAATCAAAGAGATTATTGATAAAAAGGAAGATTTGGCTCTTGCCCAAGAATTAGGTGCAGATAGTAAATTTTTAAAACAGAGGAGTGCAAATCTGGAAAATTTTTTAGAAAAAATTAGTGTCAAAAAAGAAAAGCCTAAAAAAAGAATTGCTCCGCCTGTTCCTGTCGAAAGTAAATATAGGAATGGTGCTGTGATGGTGTTTCAATATGAAGACGATGTATATGGTTCGTTGATAGCCGCAGATGGAGCCTTTTTTGACAAGGAAACCTATTATGCTTATCTACTGACTGATATTAAAATTCCTAGAAAACCCACCATGAAAGATGTGCGAGAAGCACGGATTATCGATCCAAGTTTTCATAGCCAAGAATACAATTCATTTCGAGACTCGGAGTATTACTATACCTTTGTAAATTGTATTTCAGGGTATTTAAAAAGTTCTGCGACGAAAAGATTTGAAAGATATAATGATAGTTTTTTTGAAATTATTGGCTATCTTTCTGATTGGGGGAGTTGCTGTAGCGCAGCTTCTGTAGGATTTGATTATTATAGACAAAAATCGAGTGATGAGTTTAAGACGAGTGTCACAAGAGAATTGAATAAAAGATTTAATGAAAATCTAAATATCCGAACTGAGATGACTATCGATGAGATTGACCAAGAATTTATCCTTTCTAATGCTTCACAAGATGGTAAGTAGTCACTTTCAAATGGAGATTCTTTTCAAAAATTCTCGAAATATTTGTAGAAACTAAAAAAGTGGTTTAGATAGCCACTTTTTGCTATAATAGAGGCAGTAAAAATGAAGGAGTTGGCGATGCAACACTCATCTTGGCATGCTTTGATTAAGGAGCAATTACCTGAAGGTTATTTCGGTAAAATCAATCAATTTATGGGGCAGGTCTATGCCCAGGGAACTGTCTATCCACCTAAGGAAAAAGTTTTTCAGGCTCTCTTGACTACACCACTTGAAGAAGTTAAGGTGGTGATTCTAGGGCAAGACCCCTATCACGGGCCAGGTCAGGCACAGGGCTTGAGTTTTTCTGTACCTGACTCAATCCCAACTCCGCCGTCCTTGCAAAATATCTTGAAAGAATTGTCAGATGATATCGGGGTTAAGAAATCACATGATTTGACGGCTTGGGCTGAGCAAGGAGTCTTACTTCTCAATGCTTGCTTGACGGTCCCTGCTGGTCAGGCAAATGGTCATGCTGGGCAGATATGGGAGCCTTTTACTGATGCCGTGATTCGGGTTGTCAATAATCTAGACAGACCTGTAGTCTTTGTACTCTGGGGTGCTTATGCACGCAAGAAGAAGGCCTTGGTTACCAATCCTCACCACTTAATCATCGAATCAGCCCATCCTAGTCCTTTATCAGTTTATAGAGGATTTTGGGGTTCTAAGCCTTTTTCCAAGGCCAATGCATTCTTAAAAGAGACAGGACAAGAGCCAATCGATTGGCTTAGATAAGGAGAGAATATGCCTCAGTTAGCGACGATTTGCTACATTGATAACGGAAAAGAACTGCTCATGCTCCATCGCAATAAGAAGCCCAATGATGTCCACGAAGGCAAATGGATTGGTGTGGGTGGTAAGCTAGAGAGAGGAGAGACACCTCAAGAATGCGCTGCGCGTGAAATCCTAGAAGAAACAGGCCTCAAAGCCAAGCCAGTACTTAAAGGTGTTATCACTTTTCCAGAATTCACACCAGATTTAGACTGGTACACCTATGTTTTTAAGGTGACGGAGTTTGAGGGCGACTTGATTGACTGCAATGAGGGAACCTTAGAATGGGTTCCCTATGATGAAGTTTTGAGCAAGCCAACTTGGGAAGGTGACCACACTTTTGTTGAGTGGCTTTTAGAGGACAAACCCTTCTTCTCAGCCAAGTTTGTTTATGATGGGGATAAATTATTGGATACCCAAGTTGATTTCTATGAATAAAGGAGAAAGTAGATGCTACTAATCAAAAATGGTCGTGTAATGGATCCCAAGTCTGGTTTGGATCAAGTGTGTGATGTTTTGGTCCAAGATGGGAAAATTGTCAAAATTGCCCCTGAAATCAAGGAAGAAGGAGCAGAGCTAATTGATGCTACTGGTCTTGTAGTTGCGCCTGGACTAGTTGATATTCATGTTCATTTCCGTGAACCTGGTCAGACCCACAAGGAGGACATCCATACTGGGGCACTAGCTGCTGCTGCAGGTGGTTTTACAACGGTTGTCATGATGGCTAATACTAGTCCAACCATTTCGGACGTAGAAACTTTGCAAGAAGTTCTTCAGTCAGCTGCCAAGGAAAAAATCAATGTCAAGACAGTTGCGACTATTACCAAGAACTTTAATGGCCAAGACTTGACAGACTTTAAGTCGCTTTTAGAAGCTGGAGCTGTTGGTTTTTCTGATGACGGGATTCCACTTGAAAGTAGTAAAGTTGTCAAAGAAGCCATGGAAGAAGCCAAAAAACTCAATACCTTTATCAGCCTTCATGAGGAAGATCCAGGTTTGAATGGGATTCTTGGTTTTAACGAAAACATCGCTAAGGAACATTTTCATATCTGTGGAGCGACTGGGGTGGCTGAGTACGCTATGATTGCGCGTGATGTTATGATTGCCTATGCAACAAAGGCCCATGTTCACATCCAGCATTTGTCTAAGGAAGAAAGTGTCAAGGTAGTGGAATTCGCTCAAGGTTTGGGAGCGCAAGTCACAGCAGAAGTAGCGCCACAGCATTTCTCTAAGACGGAAGCTCTCCTTTTAACTCAAGGAAGCAATGCCAAAATGAATCCTCCACTTCGTTTGGAGTCAGACCGTCGTGCGGTTATCGAAGGTCTCAAGTCAGGTGTTATCACAGTTATCGCAACGGACCACGCTCCTCACCATGCAGATGAGAAAAATGTAGAAGATATCACCAAAGCACCATCTGGTATGACCGGTTTGGAAACCTCTCTTTCTCTTGGTTTAACTTATTTGGTGGAAGCTGGTGAGTTGAGCTTGATGGAATTGCTAGAAAAAATGACTGTTAATCCAGCCAAGCTTTACAACTTTGAAGCAGGTTATTTGGCTGAGAATGGTCCAGCGGACATCACTATCTTTGATGCCAAGGCTGATCGTACTGTTGGTCCAAACTTTGCTTCAAAATCAGCTAATTCTCCATTTATCGGTGAAACTTTAAAAGGGCAGGTTAAATATACCATCTGCAAGGGACAAATCGTCTACAAAAACTAGATGGGATTCTGCTCTATAAAATATAAGAATAGAGAGCGTATATGTATCCAACCCATCAATTTAAAGATAAGTTTGTCTTATTTCTTAAGATATTTTTTCCTATCCTAATTTATCAATTTGCCAATTATTCTGCCTCTTTTGTTGATACAACTATGACTGGGCAGTACAATACCATGGACTTGGCAGGAGTATCAACTGCAACGAGTCTATGGAATCCTTTCTTTACTTTTTTAACAGGGATTGTTTCGGCCATGGTTCCCATCATAGGCCATCATCTAGGACGAGGTAAAAAGAAAGAAGTGGCATCTGACTTTTACCAATTCATCTATCTAGCTTTTGGACTGTCTTTGATCTTGCTCGGGATGGTAATATTCTTAGCGCCCCCAGTTTTAAACCATATTGGACTAGAAGAACAAGTGGCAGCAGTTTCGGTTTCTTATCTTTGGTATTTGTCCATCGGAATTATTCCCTTGTTGCTTTTCAGTGTTATCCGATCGCTACTTGATTCTCTGGGCTTGACCAGGCTATCTATGTACCTCATGCTCTTATTGCTTCCTTTAAATTGTGGATTTAACTATTTGTTAATTTACGGTGCCTTTGGTTTTCCAGAGTTAGGGGGAGCAGGAGCAGGCTTGGGTACTTCCCTAGCTTACTGGTGCCTCCTTGGTATCTCTGTCATCATCCTTTTAAAACAGGACAAGTTAAAAGAGTTTCATCTGGAAAAACCACTTCCGCTTAATCTAGTAAAGATCAAAGAAGGGATTCGTTTGGGCTTACCAATCGGTGGTACAGTTTTTGCTGAGGTGATTATTTTTTCAGTCGTTGGTTTGATTATGGCTAAATTCTCGTCTATGATTATTGCCAGCCACCAGTCAGCCATGAACTTCTCAACTCTCATGTATGCCTTTCCGGTGAGCATTTCCTCTGCCATGGCCATAGTTGTTTCTTATGAGGTTGGGGCTAAGCGTTTTGATGATGCCAAGACCTATATCAAAATTGGTCGTTGGCTAGCGTTGATATTTGCAGGTTTTACCTTAAGCTTCCTCTATATCTTGAGAGATGCCGTAGCCAGTTTATATGGAAATAATCCAGACTTCATTGAACTAACATCAACCTTCCTAACTTATAGTCTATTTTTCCAGTTAGCAGACACCGTTGCAGCTCCTTTACAAGGAATTTTGAGAGGTTACAAGGATACGGTAGTTCCCTTTTATCTTGGTGTAATTGCTTACTGGGCTGTGTCCATTCCACTAGGTTTATTCTTAGACCATGTGACAACGTGGGGAGCCTATTCTTACTGGATTGGTTTGATAGCGAGTTTAGTCGTTAGTGCTATCCTCTATCAATGGCGCTTGCAAACAATTATGAAAAGTTTTGAAGTTTCCAATGTCAAATAAACTTTGTGAAAAAATGTTTTAATTTATAGAAAATCCCGATAAACTGGGATTTTCTTTTTGTATTTTGTGAAAGAATGTAAGCATATATTTTGACAGTGCTTTCATAATGCGATAGAATGAAGACATAAAACTTTAAACCTAGAAAGGCGAGATTATGTCAACTTTAGATAGAAATCTCTTGCTAGAGATGTTCCGTAAGATGGAAGAAATCCGTCGTATGGACTTAAAAATTGCACAATTAGTAAAGAAAGGGAAAGTGCCAGGAATGACGCACTTTTCTGTTGGAGAAGAGGCAGCTAACGTGGGTGCTATGTTGGCTCTCAATCAAGATGATCTGATCACCTCAAACCACCGTGGTCATGGACAAGCTATCGCCAAAGGAATTGACCTCAACGGCATGATGGCTGAAATCCTTGGGAAATACACTGGAACTTGTAAAGGAAAAGGTGGTTCCATGCACATTGCAGACCTCGATGCTGGTAACCTCGGTGCTAATGGTATCGTAGGTGGTGGTATGGGAATCGCTGTCGGTGCAGCTCTCAGTCAGCAAATGCAGAATACTGGAAAAATCGTTGTTTGTTTCTTTGGAGATGGGGCGACCAACGAAGGTGTCTTCCACGAAGCAGTGAACATGGCTTCTATCTGGAAACTTCCAGTCATTTTCTATTGCATTAACAACGGTTACGGTATCTCTGCGGATATCAAGAAAATGACTAATGTGGAACACATCCATCACCGTAGCGCAGCTTATGGAATTCCTGGAATGTTTATCGAAGATGGAAACAATGTCATTGATGTTTATGAAGGATTTAAGAAAGCTGTAGACCATGTTCGTGGTGGCAATGGTCCGGTCTTGATTGAAAGTATCACTTATCGCTGGCTTGGTCACTCATCATCTGACCCTGGTAAATATCGTACGCGAGAAGAAGTGGAATTGTGGAAACAAAAAGACCCAATTGAAAACCTCCGCAATTACCTCATTGAAAATACTATTGCAAGTGCTCAAGAATTGGAAGAAATCCAAGCGCAAGTCAAGGAAGCGGTAGAAGCATCTGTTAAATTTGCGGAAGAAAGTCCGTTCCCGCCACTAGAATCAGCATTTGAAGATATCTATGCAGACTAAGGAGAAAGAGATAAAAATGGAAACAAAAACAATGTCGTTCCGTGACACCATTATCCTTGCTATGTCTGAGGAAATGCGTCGCGATGAAAATGTATTCTTGATGGGAGAAGATGTCGGTGTCTTCGGAGGAGACTTCGGAACTTCTGTTGGAATGCTTGAAGAATTTGGTCCAGAACGTGTCCGTGACTGTCCAATTTCTGAAGCTGCCATCTCGGGAGCAGCAGCAGGAGCAGCCATGACAGGACTTCGTCCAATCGTTGATATGACCTTTATGGATTTCTCAGTCATTGCTATGGACAATATCGTCAACCAAGCCGCTAAAACACGTTATATGTTTGGTGGTAAAGGGCAAGTTCCGATGACCATTCGCTGTGCAGCTGGTAACGGAGTTGGTTCCGCAGCCCAGCACTCGCAATCTCTAGAGTCTTGGTTCACCCACATCCCTGGTCTTAAGGTTGTAGCTCCAGGTACACCTGCGGACATGAAAGGATTACTCAAGTCTTCTATCCGTGATAACAACCCTGTTATCATTCTTGAGTACAAGTCAGAATTTAACCAAAAAGGAGAAGTGCCAGTTGATCCAGACTACTCAATCCCACTTGGAGTTGGCGAAATCAAACGCGAAGGAACGGATGTAACAGTTGTTACTTATGGTAAAATGCTTCGTCGTGTGGTTCAAGCTGCTGAAGAATTGGCAGAAGAGGGAATTTCAGTTGAAATTGTGGACCCACGTACCCTTGTTCCTCTTGATAAAGATATCATCATTAACTCAGTGAAGAAGACTGGTAAGGTGGTGCTTGTCAACGATGCCCACAAAACAAGTGGCTATATCGGAGAGATTTCAGCTATTATTTCAGAATCAGAAGCATTTGACTATCTAGATGCACCAATCCGCCGTTGCGCAGGAGAAGATGTACCAATGCCTTACGCACAAAACCTAGAAAATGCAATGATTCCAACCGTTGAAAGCATCAAAGATGCCATCCGTAAAACCTATAATAAAGAGTAAAATCACATAAGATAAATTATGTAAAAACTTGTAATTTTTGACTTTAGTAACTTGAGATATGTTTTGTATCTAAGTTGATAGTATAGTTGTTACAGGAACGAATTGAATCGTTATTATTCGATGAGTCACTTAGTAAGTCTACTAGGTTGACCGCCTGATAGCGGCAACCGTAGTAACTTGTAATTGAATTCGGACGGAGGTCTGTGAAAAAAAGATAGATTTCCTTGTGTTCATCGAACACATCGTCAATCTCCTATTTTTTCATTGCCCTCTTCGTCCTTAATATCTTATATTCGAACACGGGCTAAAAGCTCGGAAAAAAGATAAATCTTCTTGGCTTTATCGAAGCCTGCGTAGATTTCCTATTTTTCAGTCGCTTTTTACGCCCTTAGTATCATAATTAGAATTGGAGAGGTCATGGCTGATGACAAGCTAAGAGCGACTCCTGCGGCTAGAAAGTTAGCGGATGATCTAGGTATCAACCTCTACGACGTTTCTGGCTCAGGTGCAAACGGTCGTGTCCACAAAGAAGACGTGGAAACTTATAAAGACACAAACGTGGTTCGCATTTCGCCACTTGCAAAACGAATTGCCCTCGAACACAATATTGCTTGGCAAGAGATTCAAGGAACTGGCCATCGTGGCAAGATTATGAAGAAGGACGTTTTGGCCTTGCTTCCTGAAAATATTGAAAACGATACTATCAAGTCTCCTGCTCAAATCGAAAAAGTGGAAGAAGTTCCAGACAATATCACTCCTTATGGTGAGATTGAGCGTATCCCGATGACGCCAATGCGTAAGGTTATTGCCCAACGTATGGTTGAATCCTACTTAACTGCGCCGACCTTCACGCTCAACTACGATGTGGATATGTCAGAAATGCTGGCGCTTCGCAAGAAGGTTCTTGATCCGATTATGGAAGCAACTGGTAAGAAAATTACGGTTACTGATCTTCTTTCACTGGCTGTTGTTAAGACTTTGATGAAACATCCTTACATCAACGCTTCATTGACAGAAGACGGCAAGACCATTATCACTCATAATTATGTCAACCTTGCTATGGCAGTTGGAATGGATAATGGATTGATGACACCTGTTGTTTATAATGCTGAAAAGATGAGCCTTTCAGAGTTGGTTGTAGCCTTCAAAGATGTCATTGGTCGTACCTTGGATGGTAAATTGGCTCCAAGTGAACTTCAAAATTCAACATTCACAATCAGTAACTTGGGAATGTTTGGCGTTCAGTCCTTTGGTCCGATCATCAACCAACCCAACTCAGCCATTCTGGGTGTAAGTTCGACAATCGAGAAACCAGTTGTTGTCAATGGTGAGATTGTTATCCGACCAATCATGAGTCTGGGATTAACCATTGACCACCGTGTCGTAGATGGTATGGCTGGTGCTAAGTTTATGAAAGACTTGAAAGCCCTGATTGAGAATCCGATCTCAATGTTGGTTTAAAAAATACAGTATTTATTTTTAAAGATATAGATAAAGGAAGTAAGACATGGCCTTAGAAGTAATTATGCCAAAAGCCGGCGTGGATATGACAGAAGGACAAATCGTCCAATGGAATAAAAAAGTCGGTGAATTTGTAAAAGAAGGAGAAATCCTTTTGGAAATCATGACTGACAAAGTCAGCATGGAATTGGAAGCCGAAGAAGATGGCTACCTGATTGCCATTCTCAAGGGTGATGGCGAAACTGTCCCTGTAACGGAAGTTATCGGTTACCTTGGTGAAGAAGGGGAAAATATTCCAACAGCTGGAGCAGCTGCGCCAGAAGCTAGCCCGGCGCCTGCAGTTAGTGCCTCAAACGAAGACGGCAAGAGCGATGATGCCTTTGATATCGTTGTGATTGGTGGGGGTCCTGCTGGATATGTAGCGGCTATTAAAGCAGCCCAACTTGGTGGTAAGGTTGCCCTTGTTGAGAAATCTGAACTCGGTGGAACCTGCTTGAACCGTGGCTGTATCCCAACCAAGACCTACCTTCACAACGCTGAAATCATCGAAAACATCGGTCATGCAGCAAACCGTGGTATCGTCATCGAAAATCCAAACTTCACTGTTGATATGGACAAACTTTTAGAAACTAAATCTAAAGTTGTCAATACCTTGGTAGGTGGTGTTGCGGGTCTTCTTCGTAGTTACGGAGTTACTGTTCATAAGGGTGTTGGTACCATTACTAAAGATAAGAATGTCTTGGTTAATGGTTCAGAGTTGCTTGAAACTAAGAAAATTATCCTTGCTGGTGGTTCAAAAGTCAGCAAGATCAACGTCCCTGGTATGGAATCATCACTCGTGATGACAAGTGATGACATTCTTGAAATGAACGAAGTTCCAGAAAGCCTCGTTATCATCGGTGGTGGCGTTGTCGGTATCGAACTTGGTCAGGCATTCATGACATTTGGTTCAAAAGTGACTGTTATCGAAATGATGGACCGTATCGTTCCAGCTATGGATGCGGAAGTTTCTAAGAATCTTCGCTTGATTTTGGAACGCAAAGGCATGACTATCTTGACAGGTACAAAACTCCAAGAAATCATCGAGGAAAATGGTCAACTTCGTATCAAGGTTGAAGGAAAAGATGATATCATCGCAAGCAAAGCTCTTCTTTCAATTGGCCGTGTGCCAGATCTTGAAGGAATTGGCGATGTTGAGTTTGAATTGGATCGTGGACGCATCAAGGTCAACGAATACATGGAAACTTCTGTTCCAGGTATCTACGCACCAGGTGACATCAACGGTACTAAAATGTTGGCGCACGCGGCCTTCCGCATGGGTGAAGTTGCTGCTGAAAATGCCCTTAAAGGAAATCATGCTGTTGCCAAATTGAACTTGACTCCTGCAGCCATCTACACTCTTCCTGAAGTAGCAGCAGTAGGTTTGACTGAAGAACAAGCACGTGAGAAATACGATGTAGCCATCGGTAAATTCAACTTTGCTGCCAACGGACGTGCTATTGCATCGGATGCTGCTCAAGGCTTCGTAAAAGTCATTGCAGATAAGAAATACGGAGAAATCCTTGGTGTTCACATCATTGGTCCTGCAGCTGCAGAATTGATTAACGAAGCGTCAAGCATCATCGAAATGGAAATCACTGTTGAAGAAATGCTGAAGACTATCCACGGACACCCAACCTACTCTGAAGTGATGTACGAAGCATTTGCTGATGTTCTAGGAATGGCAATCCATTCACCTAAGAAAAAATAAAACGAAGATAGATTAGACTGGAAAGATATTTTCCAGTCTCTATCGTATAAAGGGATATCATGAAATACATTATCAATCATTCAAACGACACTGCCTTTAATATTGCCTTGGAAGAATATGCCTTTAAACATCTTTTGGATGAGGATCAGATCTTCCTTCTTTGGATTAACAAACCTTCTATCATTGTTGGTCGTCACCAGAATACTATTGAAGAAATCAACCGTGATTATGTTCGCGAAAATGGTATTGAGGTAGTCCGCCGTATCAGTGGTGGTGGAGCTGTTTATCACGATTTAAACAACCTCAACTACACCATCATTTCAAAAGAAGATGAAAACAAGGCCTTTGACTTCAAGAGCTTCTCAACTCCAGTTATCAATACCTTAGCTCAACTAGGCGTTAAAGCTGAGTTCACAGGCCGTAATGACCTAGAGATTGATGGCAAGAAATTCTGTGGAAATGCCCAAGCCTATATCAATGGACGTATCATGCATCACGGTTGCTTGCTCTTTGACGTTGATTTGTCAGTCCTTGCTAATGCCCTCAAGGTTTCAAAAGACAAATTTGAATCAAAAGGTGTGAAATCCGTTCGTGCCCGTGTAACCAATATTGTCAATGAATTACCTGAAAAAATCACAGTTGAAGAATTCCGTGATTTGCTATTGGAATACATGAAAAAAGAGTACCCAGAGATGACTGAATACGTTTTTTCTGACCAAGAATTGACCGAAATCAATCGCATCAAAGATACTAAGTTTGGAACTTGGGACTGGAACTACGGTAAATCACCAGAATTTAACGTCCGTCGTGGAACAAAATTCACTAGTGGTAAGGTTGAAGTCTTCGCTAACGTCATTGAATCAAAAATCCAAGATATCAAGATTTATGGAGACTTCTTTGGTATCGAGGACGTTGCAGCTGTAGAAGATGTCCTTCGTGGTGTGAAATACGAACGCGAAGACGTCCTTAAAGCCCTAGAAACTATTGACATTACACGCTACTTTGCTGGTATCAGCCGCGAAGAAATCGCTGAAGCGGTAGTGGGGTAAGGAAAAAGAATCCATTTATGATGGATTTTTTTATTAGGGTTAAACTTAATAATCATGCTGATTAGATTATAATAGAGATGAAAAATGAAAAGGAGTTATTCATTAATGTTAGAAATTCCAGTAGAAAGCCTTAATCTATTTGAACAGTTAGACCGCAATGTTGTTGCTTTTTATAGAAATGAAGAAATTTCCCAAACAGAAAGTTTAAATATAAGTATCACACAAGAACATTATGATAAGAAAAATAAAGAGCTGCAGCCTTTAGGATACCAAGCTGTTCAAATACCTTTAGGAATGGCTTTAGATAATGTAATCCAGCAAGCCTATTTCCAAAATCTTATAATTGGCGGTCTTCTTTCCGATGAAATCAAAGTAAAGAAAGAGGACTTAATGCCTTTGAAAGACATTGTTGATAGTTTTTGTATTATGTACGCTGCAGCAAATAACCGACTGGAAAATGGTAAAGCTTATGAACTGATGAAGGATAAGACAGTGTATTTTATTGGTAAACTGTTGACTGACAGTCTTAAAAAAGGTGACGAAATTTCGTATATGGGAATCGAAAGAGAATCAGCTGATGGAACTTCTTATGAAGCAGTAAAATGCTTTCTAACTAAAGAGAGTGCTGAGCAATATAATGATGCAAAAAGACCAGTAAGCCACGCAAATTTAGCTTATCTGAAAGCCTTTTGGGGTAATCCAGTAATAATCGAGCCCCATCGTAACTACTGGATTGAGCTTAAATAAACAAAAAACGAAAGATAATAGGAATTGGTCTTTCGTTTTTAAGTAATCTTTAATTTACATAATTAATTTTATGTATTTTACAAACTATCCAAAGCATTCTTTTGTTCATCATTGACGATATGGGTATAGAGGTCAGTGACTTGTGTACTAGCGTGTCCTAGCTGATGGCTGACCAAAACTTGCGATTTAGTAGCATCATAGAGCCTAGTCGCCAGGGTATGGCGCAGTTTGTGGGGAGTTACACGCACTTTGAAGTCCTCAGAGTACTTAGCAACCATTTTCTCAACGCTGGAAGCATCGATACGATTGGGAACACCACGATATAAGGTCAGAAAGAGTGCTGTATCCGTCTTTTCCGTCTTATAGCGTTGATTTCGAATGGCTAGATAATTCTCTAGATAAGGCTTGGCAAAGGCAGCGACATTGACCGAGTCACGTTTGCCACCTTTTCTAATGACATCTATAACCATCATTTTGAGATTAAGGTCTCTTAGATCCAGATTAACAGCTTCAGATAAGCGGACACCGGATGCTAGGAGAAGGGCGATAATGGCCAAATCACGTTCTTTATTTTTATTGAATGACGAGAGAGCGCGATTTGAGAGTTGTTGTGGATACTCTTGGTCGATATAAGTCAGAAAACCTTCTGTTTCATCGCCTAGAAAGAGCTTTTGCTTGATGTTTTCAGCTCTGGCAGCAAGGGTTTCTTTCTTTTTCTTGGTTGAAACTTTCTTCATTACATTACGATAGAAATAGGGCTCTCCTTGGTCGTTTTCAACTTCCTCGGTTAAATACTTGTAAAGACTGGAAAGTGCTGATAAGGTTCGATTGATGGTCGTCTGAGAAACGCCTTGTTTGGTTGTATTGGCATTCAGCAAAGGTCGTTCTCTTAGATATAGGATAAAGGATTCCATATCTTTCTTTGACATGTTTTCCAAGACCGATAAAGGAATATCAGCCATTTTATCAGCATTTGAAATCCCAGACTCTAAAACCCAGCTGAAAAATCGGTCATATTCCTTGAGGTATTCGTACAAGGTTGTAAAGCTATAGGGGACAGCAAGCTTAGATTGGTAGTATTCCAGAACATACCAGGGCATGATTTGTTTTAGTTTGTCGATTCGTTCTAGTAAAATCTCACGTTTCATGTATTTTCTCCATAATTAAGTCTACTAGTAGTATAGCATAGACATATTTATTTTTCAAGAAAATTATAGTTTTTCGGAAAGACGTTGTAAGTGTTTGATGGATTCTAGAAAAAACAAAGACCTGGTTCTACAATCATAAGAAACAGGTCTTTTGTGTGTATGTAATCCGGCAATATGTTTATATTTCAATTTCTCTAAAATATTGCAATTGCCATTTTTGTGTTGCTCGAGCTGTTGTATTTAAATTTGAGCACCAAGGAGGATAAAATCGCATAGACATTTTTCCATTGCTATCTTTTGTCGACAAAATGTTTTTACGAATAGCCACCTCGTTTGGAATAATGAATAGTCCCCTCTTATCATTATCAATGATAACGATTATAAGTTCATTTCCTAAGTCCTCATTGGTATAAGGAATGTTCTTGTTGTTTTGGTCTTTTTTCCAAAAAACTGTAAAATATCCTTCTTTTTTTGGTGTTCTTTTTGCCAAGCGGCATCTTTTATACCCTTGCTCTTCCTTTATATTGATAAGAATACCTTCGTATTTTTCATTGTATTTTTCTTCAATGAAATCAAAATCACCATAAAAATTATATAAAACATCGAGTATTTTCATTATGATGTATGTCCTCCTTAGCAAATAACTTTTCCAAAGAATAATACTGTTTCCAACAAAATCAGCTACCGACTATGCACATCTTTTTTATGTATTACCATATAGCAGGATACCAAGATGACGAAAATTTTGATTAGGTAGGTTTCGTATCGATCAATATCTATGGTTAGCTGAGACAAGACGTTAATGATCGAATGTGTCATAACGCAAATACAGAGATTCTTTGTTTTGATATAAAGAGCTGAGAGTATGAAAGAATTCGTCAGCAATCCAAATAAAAACGGTAGAATTTGCAGAGTTGCTAGGGAACCATCAATGTAAAAGAACAACAGATACCAAATCGCCCAGCTGAAAAAGGTTAGGATTGTTGAGTAAAAATATGGCAACTTTTCTTGTAAAATTGGTTGAAAAACATATCGCCATCCAATCTCTTCTATACCGCCAAAGACAATAAATTTGAAGAACATCAAAAATGGGAGATACCAGCTAAATTCTACTATTTGCCCACCAAACATTAGAAAAGAAAAATCAAGGACAATAAGGAAAAAAGATAATAAATAATGTTTGTAACTGGTATGAATGTTAAAAAAATCGTTAACGATCTTCTTAAAAGGAATATGAAAATAGTGATTTGCAACAATGATTCCCCAAAGTGCTGAAGAAATGCCACCTAAAATGATTCCTAAAATAGTTAATAGATTGGACTGAACAGAAAAATGATTCAAGAGAAAGAAAAGGAGACAAACTGATACTATTTGGCTAAATGTGCCTAGCAAATATACTGCAATTGCCTTATTTCTTTTCATTGAGAATCCTTTCAACAATATTTTACGTAAAATAAATTATGTAAAAAAACTTACAACAACAAATCTTTGACTTTTCCAATTTCACTTTTTGGAATCACTAGGTGAATCATATCACCCAGATACATTCTAGTTGAGCCGTTAACTGTTTGGCTTTTGCCATTATGGACTTGGGTGGTGATGAGTACGTTATGTGGCAAGTTGAGCTCGTGAACCTGTTTTCCAGCAATCTTATCTGATACAGGGATTTCAATGAGGGTGACTTCTCCTTCGTCTGTCGCTTCTTCTGGCAGCATTTTTTCTAGCATGGCCTCATAGACTGGTGCTCCCTTGAGCAGATCCATGACGATGTAGGTGACTAAGGTCACTAAGCCCAGTGGCATGAGGTTGCGAATATCCCCAACCATCTCAGTTACGAGGATCATGGCAGTTAAGGGTGCCTTGGAAATTGCCCCAAAGTAGCCACTCATTCCCAGAATGACAAATATAGGGAATTGCTCCTGACTGACAAGCCCAAGGTTGACACAAATGACACCAACTAGGGCACCAAGTAAGGAACCGAGCGCCAGAATGGGTAGGAAGATTCCTCCTGGGAGGCCACTTCCATAGCTAATCATGCTCCAAACAAAGCGAATCAAAAAGTAAGCTAATAAAACCTGAAAACTAAAATCTTGCTCAGTTAGGGAAAGAACGACCTGATTTCCACCACCGAGAATTTGTGGTAAGAAGATGCCGACTGGTATGATAAGGATAAAAGCCAAGATTGGATAATAAGCTCTATCCAAATGGATTTTTTGACCAAGCCAATCATAAACTCGACCAACATTGAGGACAGCTTTCTCATAGAGAAAACCAGAGAGCCCGAGAAAAACTCCCATAACTAGGTAAATCCAATACTGGTCTAGAGTCATGAGAGGAATGTTGTCTGGCATATCCAGTACGGGTGTTAGGCCAAATATGAGTAGTGAGACAAAGTTTGCTACGATGCTGGCTGCTAGAGTTGAGACCCAGAAAAAGCGAGAAAAATGGTGATAGACTTCTTCGACAACAAAGAGCAACCCAGCAATCGGTGCATTAAAGGCAGCTGCTAATCCTGCTGCAGCACCACTGGCAATCAGGGAGCGTTCTTCAACTGGACTGGATTTTAGCCACTTGGCAATGCCTTTACCACCAACTGCTCCAAGTTGAATACTTGGCCCTTCTCGTCCCAGCATAAGGCCACTGGCAATAGCAAGAATCCCTAGAATATATTTTTTCCAGAGAACACTCCACCAGTTAAGAGTCATGAGTCCTTTTAGTTCGGCTTCGACTTGAGGAATTCCTGAACCCTTGATATCTTTTTCTGACCGAGTTAGTTTCGCACTGAGCCAGCAAACTATTACATAAAATAGACCAATGAAAAAAAGATTGCGCACTAGGTGCGCTGGTTCTTGATAGAGTCCTTGTATCAGATGGAAGCCCTTTTCGATTAAGAAACGAAAGGATCCGACGATTAGCCCGACGACGAGACCAACAATGATTCCTCGTCCAACTTGGGATAATATGGTGCTTGAGGCAAAGGCAAATTCTTTCTTGGACCGAAGTATTTCTGACTGTTCCTCCATAATCATTTCCTCCAACTTAACTTTCTTTATTTGCTACGACCAGTGATTTTATCGGTTCAAAACTGGTTCGATGAATAGGAGTAACTCCTAGTTTTTCGAGACCTTCTAAGTGTTTAGCAGTTCCATAACCAGCATTGGCAGCGAAATCATATCCAGGAAATTGGTTGTCATAATCCTTCATTAGATTATCCCGTGTTACTTTAGCAACTATGGATGCTGCTGCGATTGAGAGAGAGTTGGCATCTCCTTTGATAATGGAGGTTTGTGAAATTGGTAACTCCAGTTTCATGGCATCTATCAAGAGGTGCTCGGGTTGGGGACTGAGCTGGGAGATTGCTTCTTTCATGGCTAGTTTGGTTGCTTCATAGATATTGACTTGGTCGATGACTTGATTATCCATGATACCAATCCCGATTGATAAAGCTTGATCTTGAACGGCTTGATAAATCTCCAGATGTTTCTTTTTAGGAATCTTCTTGCTATCGTTGAGGCCTTTAATCTTACAATTTTTAGGCAAGATAACAGCTGCAGCGACTACAGGTCCAGCCAGTGGACCACGACCAACCTCGTCAACACCTGCTATTAAGGTCAATTCTTGCTTATAAAGTTCTTTTTCATAGGAAAGCATAGTTTCCAGGCGAAGGTCTTCATCCAGTTCAGCCTGAATGGCTTTTTTACGCTTGCTGATTTCCTTTTGAACTCCAGAACGAGGATCCTTTTCCAGTTCAAGAAAAAGGGGATTGTCTAAGTCATTAACCCGAGCAAGAAGTTCTTTGATTTCTTTAATCGTCGTCATCGATATCGTCCAATGTATCTAAAGTGTAGTTACCGAGTTTGCCATCGCGGACTTCCTTGACGAAGAGACTGTAAAAGCGGTCGTAGTCATCTCGGAATCCAAGGGCACGGGTCATATCCATGATGATAACAGGCGCTTCTTCTTCTATCTTCATTTGTTTGAAGCGTTCAGCTAGCTTTTCTGGATAATATTTTTTGAAATAATTGAGACCAAAAATGGTCACCTCATCCATAGGAAGCAACTGGTCTTTGATAGCTCCAGTCAAGGCTAGTTTTAGAGCGACGGTTTCATCTTCGAACTTAGGCCAAAGAATCCCTGGTGTGTCTAGGATTTCAAGGTCTTTATTGGTTTTGAGCCATTGTTGCCCCTTGGTAACACCTGGTTTATTGCCGACAACTGCAATCTTTTTCCCAGCCAAACGGTTCATGAGAGTTGACTTGCCGGCATTTGGAATTCCGATAATCATGGTCCGCAAGGTTTCAATTTTGATACCGCGTTCTTTCTGGCGTGCAATCTTATCAGCCATGAGCTTTTTAGCTGCATCTGTCACAACTTTTACAGTAACTTGCTCTTTGGAATTGATAGCCAGTGTTTGAATTCCCTGTGATTCAAAGTACTGACGCCATTCTTTTGTCATTGCTGGATCAGCTAGGTCTGCCTTGTTTAAAATCAGAAGTTTTGGTTTGTCACCAACAATTTTATTTAACATAGGATTTTGACTAGATAGAGGTAAGCGAGCATCCACCAAAATCGTAACAAAATCAACAAATTTTAAATTCTCCTGAACCTGTCGCCGAGCCTTAGACATGTGGCCCGGAAACCATTGAATAGTAGCCATAATATTTTCCCCTTCCGACTAAAAAAACGTAATAAAACGTTTTCTTTCTCACCATCTATTCTATCATAAATTAGGTGCTTTTGCACAGGCTTTGACTAAAATAAAATCACACTATAGAACATAACTTAATTTATGTAATTAAACATTTGCTTGACTTTTTTTGCTGTTAGGTATATACTTTGTATATACGGTTTCGTGGAGGTGGAGCGATGAATACAGTAAAGACTCGGAAAGTGGGAAACTCTCTCACTGTGACTATTCCTAAAAATTTAGGTATGACAGAAGGTCAAGAAATGGTCGTCTACAAAGGAATTGATGGAGTCATTGTCTTAGCTCCAAAACTGAAAGATCCTTTTGATGGGATTACTGATTTAAGAATGACAAACGATTTTGAAGGGGTAAGGTCACTTGATAGCGAAATCTGACTATATTCCTGAAAAGCAGGATATCATTTGGCTGGACTTTGATCCATCAGTCGGTCGAGAAATTCAGAAAAGGCGACCTGCTTTGGTAGTTTCTAGGAGAGAATATGCCTTACAAACTGGTTTTGTGGCTGTCTGTCCTATCACCCATGGCCAACATCGTTTGGCAGAAAAAGGCTTGCTCGTACCTGTCTCGTCGGATAAGGTAGATGGCGCTGTCAATCCATTTCAACTGTATACTTTTGATTTTCGGATGCGTAATGCTCAAAAAATAACAAGAATGGACACGCAGTGTTTTCAGAAAGTAGTCCAACTTTACCAGTACATCTTCGGAGATACATAAATCCTACCATGCATAGACAAGGTAGGATTTTTTCTATATGAGTAACCTATCTAAAAATGGGTGAAGGCAGTTTGTCAAAATCCCTCTAATCCAGCTTTCTTGTGCTGATGATAGATGTTCTGCCTGAAGGCATTCTTTTAGAAAATCTCGGACTCGTTCTGGTGTAATTTCAAACTCAAAGACTTTCATCTTGTAGAAAAAGTCTATGAGATGCTCAGATAAGTAATCATCTGAAAAGGCTACTTCTCCACTTTTTCGATATTCTAATAGGAGCCGAGAAAATCTAGCTTTTTCATCAGGCAAACCACGAAAATAAGAATTAAGAAGCCAAGTCTGCTTCTGCTTTCGTTCAATAGGATCTTGATTTGCAATTCGCTGTTCCTTTTCCAGCTCTTTCTGGTTTTGTTTAGCCTTGATAGCCCGTTCGTCTCTATTCTTACCAAAGAGGATTTTTTCCCATTTTCGTTCTTCTTGGGTCAAGGTTTCTGTAAAGCCGAAGTAATCTTGATAGGCTCGTTCTGCAGGTCCCATAGCAAGAATAAGGTTGTCAGCGTATTGCTTGGCGATTTTATCTCTTTTCTTGCGTTCTTTCTCTGCTTGAACCCGTAAATGCTGCTCGTAGTCAAATTTCTCCTTGCCAAGTTTGACAAGGTAGAGTTGTTCATCGGTCTTACCAAGTAAAAAGGGTTTGATACACTTTTCCAGCACTTCTTCCATACGAGCCTTCTTCTTTGGATCTGCCTTGGTCCAACTTCCGCCTTGAAAGACTTCTAGGAAGAGCTGATAGTCTTTCTCAGGCGCAAATTGATTGCCACGATTGGCTTTGAAAACACCTTTCTCCCAAAACCATTTTAGAAGTCGTTCGTCAAAGTCGTTTTTATTGACCTTGATTTTTCCTTTATTTTGAGCCTTTTTGGTTAAATTTCCAACTTTTCTGAGCAATTTTTCTTCCTCTTCGAGTTGCTGGTCGAGGCTAATACGATGAAAATGGCGAACACAATCACTACCGATTGGAAAGAGGCGTTGGTCTGTAACTCCGTTAAAGAGTTCGTAAGCGTACTTAATCGCATTTCCACAGATACAATTACTACGGCCAATGCCATTAAAAATCAAGGAAACTTCATTCCATTCCTTGGTAGCTTGATCCCAAGTATCGGCTTTTGAAGCCTGTAAAACCGCATCGTGCAGGGATTTTCTAACTGGAAGTGTCATGAGGTCTCCTTTCTAGATTATATTTTTACAACTTGAACCTCGTCTTTACCGAGTAAAATTAGGTATTTTTCAATATTTTCAATCGAATAGGCACGAGATAAGGCTTCTTCATAGAGGGCTAACTGACCACGATAGCGGTCTATAAGTTGACTTGGTTGATCGTAACGGTCTGTCTTATAGTCGAAAAGAACGATACGATCCTCATAAAGCAGATAGCCGTCCAAAATCCCACGAACAACGAAGTCTTCCTGACTTTTTTGGTCTCGCTTGAGCATAGAAAAAGGTTGCTCGCGATAAAGATGGCTGGTATTAGCGAGAATCTCCTGACCAAGTGGTGTGTCAAAGAATGCTAGAATTTTAGAAAGATTGATCTTGTCTCTAACAGCTGGGCTAGTCTGAACTTGTTTGAGTGTTTCTGTTAGACTAGCAAGGGTTGGTTGCTGACTAAGGTCAATTCTCTGCATAAGTTCATGAGTAGCACTACCAATCTCAGCTCCAGTTACCTTTTCTTTACTTGAAAAATTAGGTAAATCAAAGCTGATTTTCTTCTCTGGTGATTTGGTTTGGTTAGCAATTTGAACACCCTCCATATCCATAACGGGTTCGTAGAATTTCTTGATTTGGCTTGGAGTCTGGACACTAGGAAGTTCAATGGCTGCGAGGTGAAGAATATTATAGACTTCCACCTCTTTCAGCATTTCAAGAGCTTCTTTAATCGTTTCAGACTGGCGGTTGTCTGCTTGAGAACTATCTTGTAGAGGGCTCTTGTTTTCCAATTGACCGATGGCTTCTCTGGTCAGTTGGTCTTCACCAACAAAGCGATAGCTAAAGTTGAGATTGTCCTTGGCAAATACTTTACTGATAGCCCAGATCCAATCTTGGAAATTTCTTGCTTGCAGTCTGGTATTGCTACCTAATTTTCCGCTCTCAGCTGCCAGGTATTCCTTTGCTTCCAGCTTTTCACGAGACCCCTTGCCGACAAGATATAGCTTTTTCTCTGCTCTCGTCATGGCAACATACAGTAGACGCATCTGCTCTGAATAGCTAGCCAGTTGCAGTTCTTTCTCATTCTGCGTATAAGTTAGGCTAGGAATGGAGAGTTTGATGGTTTTAGGATAGTGTGCTTCCACTGCTCCTGTTTCCACCTTGGCAATGTATTTGACACCAAGCCCATTTTGACGGCTGAGAATGACGTCTGACATCGAGTCTTGCTTGTTGAAGTCCTGATCCATATTGAGGATAAAGACATAAGGAAACTCCAAACCTTTGCTCTTGTGAATGGTCATGAGTTCCACGGCATCTTTAGGCGGTGCGACGGCTACGCTTGCGAGATCGTGCTGGGCTTCTAGGACTTGGTCAATCATACGTATAAAACGCGACAAGCCCTTGAAATTACTCTTTTCAAACTGGTCAGCGCGCAGAGCTAGGGCATAAAGATTAGCTTGTCTAGCAGGTCCGTTTGGCAAAGCTCCAACATAGTCATAATAAAAACGGTCATTATAAATCTTCCAAATCAAATCATAGAGAGAGTGCGTTTTGGCATACAAGCGCCAAGAATCTAAAATATCCATGAACTGATTTAATTTTTCTGCTAGAGATTTATGAATCAAGTTTTTCTGACTTGTTGCGAGTTTTTGAGCATTGACCAGTTTCTCATAGAGATTTTCTTGGGCCTTATCTTCTGCTTTCTGAAGGGACAAGCGTGCCAATTCGTCCTCATCGAAACTAAACATAGGAGACTTCATAAGTGCAACTAAGGCATAATCTTGCAAGGGATTGTGGATGACACGAAGAGTGTCTAGCATGACTTGTACTTCTAAGGATTGGAGATAATTGTTTTGCTCACCGTCGGTTTTGACAGGAATCCCATACTCAGACAGGGCGAGGAGAATCTGGTCATTTCGACTGCGACTGGAAGTCAAAAGGGCTATTTTTTTAAAGGTAACGCCTTTTTCCTGATGAAGCTTCAGGATTTCCTTGATGACTAGGCGCATTTCACCAGTTAGTTTCGTATCTGTTTGGCTCTCTTCCTCCTCTTGCCCGCTGTCGTCCTTATCGTAGAGGAGAAATTCTGCCTTGTTGCATGGATTAGGAGTTAGTTTGGTATTGGCAAAAACAAGCTGGTGCATGCTGTCATAGTTGATTTCGCCGACATCTTGGTCCATAAGGCGCCCAAAAACATCATTGGTAGCTGACAGCACTTCTGAACTACTACGGAAATTTTCCTTGAGCAAAATCAGCTTTCCTTCTTTAGGATTTTGCGCATAGCGTTGGAATTTTTCATTGAAAATCTGCGGGTCTGCCTGACGGAAACGATAGATGGACTGCTTGATATCTCCAACCATAAAGCGATTGTGACCATTCGACAGCAATTCCAGCATCCGTTCTTGAATATGGTTGGTATCCTGATACTCATCGACCATGACTTCGTGGAACCGTTCCTGATAAGCCTCGCGGACTTGTGGGAAATTCTCTAAAATCTCAATGGTGAAATGACTGATATCAGCGAATTCAAAGGCGTTTTCCTGACGTTTACGTTCTCGATAAGCCTCCACAAAATCACTCAGAAAGGTTTGGAAGGTTTTAGCTAGCTCCCAAGTATCTACATGATAATGTTCTTGGTAGTCGAGAATCGTTATCTGATCCACCAGTTGTCCTAGTTTAGCAAACTGGGCCTTTCTTTCTTCGTTGTAGGCATCAGCCAGTGGCTTCAATTCGGACTTACGACTGGAATTAGCCAGAGCTCGACCATTTTTCTCCTTAGAGATGACGACAATACGCGCAAGCACTGCTTGATAAGCCTGACTATCGGACTCTTGATTTAAGGAGCCAATTTCATCCAGAACCTGTTGAACAGCTTCTAAATAGGCAGCTTTTGGAAACTCCTTGGCATCGTTATCCAGATGATAACGGAAGAAACTTTCCAAATTCCAAAGCGCCTGTTTGATTTGCTCAGTTTGTTTGTCTTTTTCATTTGCAAAGTCAGCTTTTTTAAACCCTTTGAGGAAAGACTCGTTCAGCCATTTTTGGGGGCTACTGGTGGATTGAAGAAAATCATAGATTTTGTACACCTGTTGGCGCAGACCTCGTTCATCCTTGCCACGTCCAGCAAAGTTCTTCACCAAATGACCAAATTTCTCTTTATTTTCACCTTGGTAATGCTCTTCAAACACCTGATGAAAAACTTCATTTTTGAGGATTAACTGTTCACTTTCATTTTGCAAAATACGGAAGTTCGGTGCGATATCAATCAGATAACCATGCTTGCCAAGGAATTTTTGCGTGAAAGAGTCCATGGTTCCGATAGCAGCGTTTGGTAGATCTGCCAATTGACGTCCCAAGTGTTGTTTGAGATCGACATCATCGGTTTCTTGGATTTGTTGGCTGATTTTTTTCTCCAAGCGTTCTTTTAGTTCTGTAGCAGCCTTGACGGTAAAGGTCGAGATAAAGAGTTGACTGATTTCTACACCACGAGTTAATTGATCCAGAATACGCTCGGCCATGACAAAGGTTTTCCCTGAACCAGCAGACGCTGAAACAAGGATATTTTGCCCTGCCGTATAAATAGCTTCGATTTGCTCGGCAGTTTTCTTCTGTTCCTTGCTCGAATTCGCTTCTGCTTCTTGCAGTTTTTGAATCTCTTCCTCAGTTAAAAAGGAAATGGGCTTCATCGATTCAACTCCTCTCTCATTTTTTCAAACCAAGCTTGCTTGAGCTTTTCTCCGACCAGACGCTTGCCATCAGCTAAGTCCAACTTCTCTAGGAAACGAGCTTGTCCCAAGTGGTAATTGGCTTCAAATCCTGTGATGGCTTGATGTTGCTGAACGTACGGGGCAATACTTCTGCCATTTTCGGTATAGGGATTAATGGCGAACTGCCCTTCTAAAATCTTCTCAGCTGCCTTCTTGTAAAGATGGGCATTATAGTCTAGTAAGAGCTGGAACTCCTCATCTGTCAACTGGTTGGCCTTGTTTTTGTTGTAAAATTCGCCCAAATGACTGCTTTCTTTTTCTAAAAAGAGCCCCTGGTATTTCATTGACTTGCTGGCTTCAGCTACTGCTCCAGCCAAACTCTTAACAGCTAATAAAGATTGGACAGGCTCAGCCATTTCCAAGTACATGGCTCCGAAAAAGTTCTGTTCCCCTTCCTTTTTAAGGGCAGCAAGATAGGTAGGCAACTGGGAATTAAGTCCATTGAAGAAATGAGGAAACTGGAACTGGGTCAGACTAGACTTGTAGTCTACCACTCCTATCGCTCCATCAGCTTTCAGGCGGTCAATACGGTCAACCTTGCCTCGCACATGGACACTCCGACCATTATCCAATTGAATAAAGGCCTGATCTTTGCCGCCAAATGTTGCTTCCTCTTGAATGGTTTCAATGGCTGGATTATGACGAAGGATGTGGCCAGTAGTCCGAGCCACATCAAGTAAAACTTCCTTGGTAAATTGGGCTTCCAAACTTTCTTGATAAATAGCTTCAAATTCGCGTTCTTGGCTGGTTTCCTTAATGGCTTGTTCCAAACGCTGGTCAAATGGATTTTCAGCAGGGAGTTTCAAGGCACGTTCAAAAATACGATGCAAGAAATTCCCATGACTACGAGCATCTGGACGCAGGCGCAATTCTTCCTGCAAACCTAAGACATAACGGAGGAAATAACTGTATTCATTGCGGTAAAACTCCGTCAAACCAGACGTAGACAGGTAAAACTCCTTGTCAGCGGGATAGAGAGCCTGCAAGGTCTCTTTAGCTAATGGCTTGCTACTTGGACTAGTTGGGAGTGCTGGATTTGTAAGACCTTTTTGATCTAGTTTTTTCCCCATGACACGCGCCAGAACCTTGACAAAAGTTAAGTCTTGCTCAGTATTACTTGTCTCGCCATGCTGATGGTAGGCAACCAAACTAGACAAGAGACTGTGATATGACCCCATATCATCCTTAGACAGACCTTTGTGATGAATCTTCTTCTCTATCCGGCTAAATCCAAAACTCACCAGTTCCTGAAGATAAGCCGATTCCTTGCTCTCATTTTCATTGAGGAGACTTGGAGCGGATAACACCAACTGCTTACGAGCAGCATTGACTAAAGAAAGCATGGTATAGCGATTTTTCTTGAGATTTTCGCTACTTGAAATCAGTAATTGCGCTCCCTCTCCAGTCGCTTGGTTTAGGCTTTGTCTTTCTTCGTCTGTTAACAGACTGGTGTTTTGCGCAATTTTTGGTAAATGATCCTGAGTCAGCCCGATGGCATAGACAAAGTCAGCTGTCAGAGGGGCAATCAGATCGTAACTCTGCACCAGAACGGTGTCCACTGTCGCTGGAATGGTGCGATACTGAGACAAACTCATCCCAGAATGGAGCAAGGATAGAAAGTCCTCCAGGCTAACTTGCGAACCAGCAAAAACCGTCGCAAATTGTTCTAAAACATGGCAGAAAGCTTTCCAAACTTCAGCTTGTCTTTCTTGATCTAGGGTTTCCATAGTAACTGTTAAGTCTTGCATCTGCTTACTTAAAGCAGCATTTTTTAGAAAAGTATTCCACTTTTGCAAGAGATTTTCAGTCTTTTGCTTCCGACTGGCAAATAAGGTTTCAAGTGGCGCCAAAACGCGCAGACGAAGAGAATTTAAACGCTCTAAATCAAATTTTCCGTGGTGGGATTTTGTGAAGGTCTGCTGAAAAGCTGGCAATCCATTGATGCCAAGATAGCGGATATATTGCTCAAAAGCATCAATATCCGCTTGGCTAAGGTCAGTATACAGACCAGTTCGGAGGAGATTAATCAAATCTTCCTGACGGAAACGGTAACGTTTCAAACGCAAAATAGATTCGACATACTGGGTTAAGGGATGGTGAGCCATGGATTCACTTCTACCAAGATAGAATGGAATCTGGTACTGGTCAAAAATAGTTTTCAGTGATAGCTGGTAAGAAGCCACATCACCCAAGAGAATACGAAAATGCTTGTAACTCAGTTCTGGATGGTCATGTAATTTCTGACGAATAGCGCGAGCCACCAACTCCAACTCTTCCTTTTGTGTCAAACAAGACCAAATTTGCAGATTTTCACGATCCTTCTCATCGACATCTAAAGTGAGTTCTGAAAAATCATAAGAAGACTCCAGCAAACGAGAGGCCTTGTCAAAGCTATCCATCTTCTCATGAGTCTGAGAACGATCCTGAGCAGGCGTTTGGTATTTTGCACCCAAATGATGAAGAAATTCCACACTGGCTTGATAGAGATTCCCTTCAGTGAACGGACTAGTATAGGCTTTCTTGCTTGCATAGGCCCCAATAACAATCTCGGCACCTTTTCGATGGAGTAGATCCACTACACGCTCTTCCTCGGCAGAAAAACGGGTAAATCCGTCAATGACTAAAGCAAGTTGACTGAAATCACTACTTACCTTGTCATTCTCAATAGCCTCAATCAAATGGGACAACTGACTTCCCTGAGACAACTGACCTTGATTAAGATAGGCAGTCACTTTCTCAAAAATCAAGAGTAAGTCTGCCCGCTTGTCCTCATCTGTCAAACTTTCCAAGTCCAAAAAGCTCATTTGAGCAGTCGTCATCTCATGATAAAGTTCAACCAACTGCTGGATAAATTGAGGATCCTGCTTAATCGTACCATAAACACGTAAGTCCTTGGGATTTAGTTCTGCAAGACATTTATAAAAAGCCATCCCAAGCCCGATGTCATCTAGACTCGTCTTAGCTGGCAAATCATTTAAAACCAGGTAACGAGCCATCTGAGCGAAACGCGTAACGGTAATCGCAAAAGAAGCCTGCTGGGACAAGCATTCCAGCACGGCGCGTTCCTTTTCAAAAGAAAGAGAGTTGGGGGCAATGTAGAAGACACGCTTGCCCACAGCAACCAGCTCTTCCGCTTCTCTAGTCAGAATTTCTGTCAAAGAAGTCCGAATATCAGTATAAAATAATTTCATCTCAGCCTCGTTTGGTTTATCAAAGTTTCTTACTCTATTATAGCAAAGTTCGCTTCACAGTCCAAATCCAAAATTCTAGTTGACAATCATTTAATTTGCAAATCAATCATCCTTCATCATCCACTTTCATATGCTGAAAGATATAGAGGAAAAAGTCTTTGGAAACTTCAAAATGTCCATAACGAAGTCGAGAAGTATAGTCTTTCCATTCAGGATGTTGTCTGGCTATTTCTATGGAGCAATCTTTGACTGGTTGATAATACTCGACATTTCGTCTAAAGGGAAAGAATCCTTCAAACTGCTCTACTTGATAGGCTTTGTCATCTGTAATTTTACCTACGGCCACAAAAGCCTGTAACTTATCTTGACTGTTCATATCGTATTTGGGACTATAGTATAAAAGATAGTCACCTTTTTTCATACGGTTTAAAGGCCCCCCCTTTCCATGACAGACCTGACAGAAATTCCCTTCAACTCCTCTTAAAACATGGTTCTTCGAAACAACTCCGACCCAATATCTAGGCATTTTTATCCTCCAACTCTACTAAAAAGCGATTAAAAACTTCTCTATCTTCAGAAAGTTTATCAAAAAATTCTTCATCAACCCCTTCTACTAAAGGTAAAGCTTGATTGACCTTCTCCGCGCCAGACTTCGTCACTGAGACAAGTTTTGCCCGACTATCCTTTGGGTGTTGATCGCGTCTAATGTAGTCTTTCTTCTCCAGTAGCCTAACAATCTGGGAAACCGTCATGACATCCATACCGGTGAACCGAGCGATATCAACTTGCGTTACATATTCCTCTCTATTGCTCAAAAACAAGAGCGAGGTTAAAACGATAAATTGAGGCAAAGTGAGACCAACTAATTTCAAGACTCTTTTTAAGTTGCTTTCCCACTTGTTGTAGACTTTGATGAACAGAAGACCTGTAGACTCTGTTTCATCATTTTTGTAAATTGAATTAAATTGATACTTTGTCATTATTTCTCCTTAAATATTAAGTATACATATTATATAAGAATTTATTTTGTTTTTCAAGAAAAGGAAAGTCAAATGTTACTATTCTGTCAGACATTTCATAGTCTATATGCTATAATAAAAGCAAAACACCTAGAAAAGGAAGTCTTATGATTAAACTACTAGCCTTGGATATGGACGGAACCCTCCTTAACGAAGCCAAGGAAATCCCGCAAGCCCACATCACTGCTATTCACCAAGCCATTGAAAAAGGTGTCAAACTGGTTCTCTGTACAGGTCGCCCGCTTTTCGGTGTTCTTCCCTACTATAAAAAACTAGGACTGGACCTCCAGAATGAGTACGTCATTGTCAATAATGGTTGTTCAACTCACCAGACCAGTGACTGGGGTCTAGTTGACTGGCAAGAACTTAGTCCAGCTGACATTGAATACCTCTATGACTTAGCAGAAAAAAGCGACGTCCAGTTGACTCTTTTTGATGAGAAACATTATTTTGTTCTCGGTGGTAAGCCTAATGAAATCGTTCAAAATGATGCCAAACTAGTCTTTTCAGACCTGACTGAAATTTCCCTTGAGGAAGCAACTAGTGGTAAGTATCGTATGTTCCAAGGCATGTTTTTGGGAACAAAAGAGCAAACAGACGATTTTGAGCAGCGGTTTGCTGAGGAACTCTGTCAACGATTTAGCGGCGTTCGTTCGCAGCCTGTCATTTATGAAGCCATGCCACTTGGAACGACAAAGGCTACTGCTCTTTCTCGACTAGCTGCGATTTTGAAGATCGAGTCCTCAGAAATTATGGCCATGGGCGATGCCAATAACGATATCGAAATGCTTCAGTTTGCAGGACTTGGCATTGCTATGGGAAATGCCAGCAATCATGTCAAATCCCTTGCTAATGACGTTACAGCCAGTAATGAAGAAGACGGCGTTGCGCGTGCCATTGAGAAGTATATTTTATAATTGAGAGGCCCAGTTCATATCAACTGGGTTTTGTTTTTTAGAATCATAAAACTTTAGAAACTCTTTAGAATTACTTGAACTTTCTTTGATTTCTATAGCTTATACTAAAGTTAGAAAAATAAATCAAAAGGAGAAAATCATGAAAACAGTACTCGAAATTCATGGACTGACCAAACAATTTGGTAAACAAGCTATTCTTCAAGATCTTAGTCTAATCATAAAAGAGGGAGATATTTATGGTCTAATTGGAAAAAATGGAGCAGGTAAAACTACTCTTATTAAAATCATTACACAATTATTGTTTGCGGACAAAGGTACAGTTTCCCTCTTTTCTAGTCAAGGACAAAATGAGTGGACCAAGGCTTTATCTCGAGTTGGTTCTGTTATCGAATCACCTGTAGCCCATAATCATTTAACAGCTTATCAAAATCTGAAATATTATTGTATGATTCGTCATATCCCAAATGCTGATAAGGTGATTCATGAGACCTTGGACTATGTTGGCTTGTCAGATACAGGGAAAAAAGTCTTTCGTGATTTCTCACTAGGAATGAAACAAAGACTTGGCATCGCCATTGCCCTCCTATCCAAACCTGACTTCCTTATTCTTGATGAACCCATTAACGGTCTCGATCCGATTGGAATCAAAGAATTTCGTCTGATGATTCAGCGACTCAATCAAGAAAAAGGCATAACTATCCTCATCTCTAGCCATATCTTGTCAGAACTCTATCTCTTAGCTAATCGCTTTGGTATTCTGGATCAAGGTAAGATTATCCGTGAAATCAGTAAAGCCGAGTTTGAAACACTGAGTGAGGATTATATTGTTCTTAAAACAAGCGATAAAGAAAGAGCTTGTCAGGTATTGAAAGAACAAATCCAACTCCAGTTTAAGGTTGTCAATCCTGAAAATGAAATCCATATCTTTGGTAATGAACAAGATGTCAAACAGATTCTCAAGCAACTAACTTTGTCCGATGTTGCTATTGATGAGATTTACTTTGCCCGTCAAAACCTAGAAGAATACTTCACACAATTGGTAGAATAGGAGAAAAATCATGATACATACCATTCAAGCAGATTTTTACCGTCTTTTCCGCTCCAAAGGATTCTGGATTACAGAATTCATTCTCTTTGTTCTCTTGCTAATGGGTGCCACTATCGGGGCTACAGGACATTTAATGTCAGTAAATACAACACCACCAGAGACTCCAACCCATGGTTGGGACGGCGTTCAAGCTCTTATCAACACGTCTAGCAATGGTTCAAACCTCGTTTTTCTCTGTATTGTTCTAGCATGTCTCGTTCTCGGAGTTGATCTAATCGGCAAGCTCTATAAAAATAGTTTGACTGTTGGCGTTTCTCGTACAGAGTTTTTCTTCGCTAAATCCTTTGTACTAGCAAGTATCGCTCTCTTGCAGCTCATCGCCAGCCTTGTGATTTCTTTTGTTCCCTCAACTCTACTAAACGGACTTGGTACGATGCCTGATGGTTTTATTACAAACCTCCTCTTAACGATTTTCCTTCAACTTCTCTGCCTCCTCGCTTGGCTTTCGATTGTTTCCTTTATTCTCTATGTGACTCACTCCTACCTTGCCGTATTTATCGGCTATCTAGTTACCTCTATCATCTTTTCTATGCCAATGCTTATCTTTCCAAATATCGCAATTTTACGATATCTGAGCTTAAATTTTGCCTATGCCATGACTGCTGATAGTCAATCAGTTCTCTATACCATAACGGTTTGCATCGCTATCATACTTTTCTTCTCTCTCAGTGGACTGACTGTTTTCAAGAAGAAAAGTTTATAAAAAGAACCTCCTCTAGGATATAGAGGAGATTTCTTCTGTTAAAAATAAATAAAGACTGAAAACCATTCTCCATCAGCAACTAGCTTCATATCCGCTCCAAGAAGATGAACTAATTCCTCAGTAATATAGAGACCTAAACCAGAGGATTCTTCTGTATCCGACATATTTTCAGAATAAAAACGATTGCTGAGATTGTCTATATTCTTGATAGATTTTTTGACTAGATTATCAATTTCCAAAACAAGCCCCTTTTCTTCCTTTTTCAAAGAAAGTCGAGCCTTCTCCTTGCCGTGCTTGAGAACATTTCCAAGGAGGTTTTGTATAATTCGATCAAGCAAGTCCTCATCAGTCGTCGTTTTCAATCCAGGTTCAACGTTAAAATCAAGAACAATATGTGAAGTTTGAAAAACATCGTAATAGGCTAAAGTCTTTTTCGTTATAAAAGTTGATAAATCAAGCTCTTCCAGTTTCGGTTTGACTGCTCCTTCCATCAAATGACGGTATTCAAGGAGAGCCTCCAAACGTTTGGAAACCAAATCCTGATGATGGGCTATTTTATTTAAGGTTTCTGAACTATTATCGGGATGTTTTATTAGTTGCTGGGTATATCCTGAAGCGATTGTCAAAGGTGTCCGAATATCATGAGCAATGTTACTGATTGCCATATCTAGGGTGCGTTTTTCACGCTTCATGATTAGCTGGTTTTGCTCCACTTCTTGAAATAGATTCTCAATTTGGTTATGTAGACGCAAAATGGTCTTTGAAAAGAAATTTACCCCGATCCTCTTCATGCTACCAGAGCGAATCTTTTCTTCCATTTGTCTGCTTAAATCTCTAATTGCTATATGATAGCGAATCAAAGAAATCGCTAAAATAATGTTAGTAAGGAGCAATATTGATATCAAAATATAATTCATTATTTGTCTCCTTTTAATCGGACACCAACTCCCCAAATGGTTTCGATGTATTCGTGATTTGGATCCAGTTGGTGCAGTTTTTTACGGAGATTGCTTAGATGTGTGTTGAGCGTATTGTCTCCAGGCAGGTAACTTTCTTCCCAAATCAATTCATAGAGTTCTTCTTTGGTGAAGATCTTTTTAGGATGATGGAGCAACATTTGGAGAATCTGGCACTCTTTCTTTGCGAGGCGAATGGTTTCAGTTGCGCTGCTTATTTCAAAACTATCCGCATCGAACTGGATATTTTTAAAGTTTTGTACGAGGTTATCAATTTCTCTTCGATCTTCTGACTTATGTTCACCACTTTGGCGTAATTGCACAGTGACTCTGGCAAATACTTCGTCCAAATCAAAAGGTTTGACTATATAGTCATTGGCGCCATCTAAGAGGTATTGGCTGATGAGCTTTTTATCACCTAAAGCAGTGAGCATGATAACTGGAGTCTGACTAGTCAGTCGAATGGTTTGCAAGACTTGGTCGCCATTTTTCCCAGGGAGCATGATATCTAGCAAGACGAGATCAATGCCACCTTTTTCAAATTGCATTATACCTTCTGTTCCAGAAAATGCTTGGATCACTTCGTGTTCCTCTGCAAGAAGGGTTCTCAAGATTTCCTGGATTTCATTATTATCTTCAATTACAAGTATACTCGCCATAAACCTCTTCCTTTCTAAAACTATTATAACATGTTTTATTAGGAATTTCAGATACAGAAAAACTCCTCTCACATTTTAAGTAAGAAGGAGCTAATGAAAATGAATCTACTTAACCAAATAAGCAATCAGGGTTATAATCCATAAATGAGCTGGGTAGAAAATATAAAAGAAATATTTACTCCAGCTGGTTTCCTTTCCTCGCTGTCCATTATACAAGGCCATAAAAGGAAATACGGTGACAAAGAGCCAGTCAGAATTATAAAGCATCATCTCCAAGGTTTGGTACCATGTGTCGTAAATTTGGATGGAAGTCACTAACAAGAAGGCCCACAGAAAGGCATATAGGAGATTTCGCAAGCCCTTGCGATTTCGACAAGAGTAACTAATCAAGAGAAATGGTAGCATGGTGATACCACCCTCAGTAAAAAGACAACCGAAAATCAAGAGAACAGCAAGCCCAATCCGACGCCACAACTTCTCCTTTTTATCCAACTCTTTGCTGGGAAAACCAACCCAAAGCATGGTGACACCGATGGCCAAAGTCAAGAAAATATTATTAGTAACCATTACACCCTTAGAGGCAAACAGAGTATTGAGAAGGCTATTTCCAGCAAACATGATAAGCGCCCAACTCCAGAGACGGATAAGGTAGTTTTTCAAATTTCGAGTATGGATAAATCCTTCCATAGCCATATAGGCAAACCAAACTCCCACACAACGGGTCAAGGCGTGGAAAATACCTTCCCACAGAGGAGAAACGATCCCTGTGATATGAGGGATATGGTCTAGAACCATTACTGCCGCCATCAGATACTTCAACTGAGTTGCATTCCATTTTTTCATAATAAACCTCTTTCTTTTGATCTACATAGAGTATAGCATACATTTCTACGTATAATCGTACACCCATCTTACATTTAAAAAGCCTATCTTACATTTTTGTAAGACAGGCGTGAATATCAAAAATTTATTATGAAATTTATCTTCTAGTCGGTAATCCGTTGGTACATTTCTGGTCTTCTATCTCGAAACAGTCCCCAGTTGAGGCGTTCACTTGCTCCCTTATCAAGGTCATAAGTTGCTAACAGAACAGCTTCTCCTTGTCTTTCAGCTCGCTCTAGAATAGCTCCTGTTTCATCCGTCATAAAGGACGAACCGTAAAAGTCAAGACTGGAACTCTGTCCACCATTTTCTTCACTAGGAGTGACTTCCTCCAAACCGTAGCGATTAGCTGCAATGACCGGGACAATATTGGCTGCTGCGTGCCCCTGCATGGTACGTTGCCAATGACCACAGCTATCTGTATCCAAGATTGGTTCTGAACCAATAGCTGTTGGATAAAAGAGCAATTCAGCACCATTTAACGCAAGACAACGGGCTGTTTCAGGGAACCATTGATCCCAACAGATGCCGATGCCAATCTTAGCGTAGCGCGTATCCCAGACCTTGAAACCAATGTTACCAGGCGTGAAATAAAACTTTTCTTGATAGTAATGATCATCTGGTATGTGGGTCTTCCGATAGACGCCCAGCACTTCCCCATCTGCATCAATAACGGCAATAGAGTTATACAAGACATTACCATCTTTTTCATAGAAACTAATCGGCAGAACAACCTGTAGTTCTTTAGCAATCACCTTAAAATGCTGAATGGCTGTATTTTCTGTCACTGACTGGGCATACTGGTAGTAGTCATACTGGCGTTCCTGACAGAAATAAGGACGTTCAAATAACTCTGGTAAGAGAATGATTTGTGCGCCTTTGTCTGCAGCTTGACGTACTAAACGCTCCGCTGTTTGGATATTTGTTGCCACATCCTTGGTACATTGCATCTGGATTGCTGCAACTCTTACATTTCTCATCTTTTTCTCCTATTCAGGGATTTGTTGGGTGATACAGTGGATATTGCCACCACCTAAAAGAATATCTCTAGCTGGGATTCCGACAACTTTACGATCTGGGAAATAGTTGCTGAGGATATCTAGGGCCACTTGGTCGTTTTTATCTTGAAATTGGGGAACAAGGACAGCCTTGTTGGCAATATAGAAATTGACATAGGAAGCCGCAAGACGCTCGCCCTCATAACGCTCCTCTTCCCCTTCTTCATAGGTATAGCCTGGTAAATCTTCTTTAGTGACAACCTGACGAATAGCTGGGATAGGCAATTTATGAATAGTGAAGGGACGACCTTTTGCATCCATCTCTTTCTCTAAAAGAGCTAAATCAGCTGCAGACATGGCATACTGGGGATCGTTTTGATCATCTGTCCAAGCTAAGACAAGTTCCGCAGGACCAACGAAAGCGGCAACATTGTCAACGTGTTCATTAGTTTCGTCCTGATAAATACCATAAGGCAGCCAGATAACTTTTTCAGCGCCAAGGCTCTCTAATAAGGTGTTTTCAATTTGCTCTTTAGACAGGTGGGGATTGCGTCCAGGACTTAGAAGACAACTTTCAGTCACAAGAATGGTTCCTTGACCATCACTATGGATCGCGCCGCCTTCCAGTACAAAAGGTTTGGCATCATAGACAGGCATTTCCAAGACCTCAGCAAACCGACTGGCTACTTGGTCATCATCTTCATAATCTTGGTAGAGACCATCTACAGCCCCACCCCAAGCATTGAAAGACCAGTCTACTGCCAACTTTTCTCTTTTATCATTGACGAGAATAGTCGGACCCGTATCACGCGCCCAGGCATCATTAGTAGGAATGTCTAGATAAACAACCTTGTCTCCAAGATAGGATTGGGCTTCAGATAGATAGTCCTGCTCCACCAAAAGATAAACAGTTTCCCCTTCTGCTATGGTCTTTATAATTTGGCTAAATGCTCTTTTGGCCGCCTTTCCTTGGAAGGACCATGAACCTGGTCGAGTCGGCCAGATCATGAGGGTTCCATGATGTGGTTCGTACTCTGCTGGCATACGATAGCCTAATTTCTTTGGACTGTCCATCATGATAATCTCCCTTTAAAGTCTTGATAACCGAAGGCTTTGACTAGACTACAGTCACCTCGCTCGTCCATGAGATAGAGACTTGGGAGGCCAATACCATTAAAGGTATTATTTTTGACAAAGGAATAGATTGCCATGTCTTCAAAGTAAAGTCTATCACCGATTTGGACTGGATTTTCAAAACTATAATCACCAATCACATCGCCCGTCAGACAGGTATTGGAAGAAAGTCTGTAGGTATGGATTTTTTCCTGCGCCTCAAATCCATTTCTCAAAGGTGGACGATAGGGCATTTCAAGTACATCTGGCATATGGCAGGTCGCGGAGGCATCTAAAACCAGGATTTCCATACTGTTTTCGACAATATCCAATACTTCAGTTGCTAGATAACCCGCATTGAGCGCAATAGCTTCACCCGGCTCGATATAGACTTCAAGATTGTAAGTTTCTCGGATACGCTTGATTTCAGAAATCAGCAAATCCACATCATAGTCTTCTCTCGTTATGTGGTGTCCTCCACCCATATTGAGCCATTTGACCTCATGTAAATAAGGTCCAAACTGTTCTTCTACAGCTTTCAAAGTCGTCTCTAAATCATCTGCCCCTTGTTCACAAAGGGTATGAAAATGAAGGCCATCCACCAAGTCCAGCAAATCACTCGGTATCTTGTCTAAAGTCACTCCGAACCGGGAGCCAGGTGCACAAGGATCATAGAGCGCGTGATTTCCTTGAGTAGAACATTGAGGGTTGAGGCGTAAACCGACACCAATACCAGCCTCACAGCAACGAGGACCGTGTTTACGCAACTGTCTCTCTGAGTTAAAGACGATATGGTCCGTTATCTCTAGCAATTCCTCCAAGTCTGCATCCTTGAAAGCTGGCGCAAAGACATGGACTTCACCTTGAAACTCATCTCTAGCTAGCTTGGCCTCATAGAGTCCACTAGCTGTTGTACCTGATAGATACTGGCTAATCAAGGGATAGGTTTTGTAGAGGGAATATGCCTTCTGGGCAAGCAAAACCTTGCAACCAGCTTCTTCTTGAACATATTGTAGGATACGGCAGTTTGCTTTTAACTTGGCTAGGTCAATAACATAGGCTGGTGTGGGTACTTGTTCTAGCTTCATTAGTCCACCATTTGTGGATTTTCTACCACAACCCAAGGCAAACCATACTCATTCAAAGCTTCCATAAATGGATCTGGATCCAATTCTTCAAGGTTATAGACTCCGGGTTGTTTCCAAGTTCCATTCATCACTAATTTAGTCCCAATCATGGCTGGAACGCCTGTCGTGTAAGAAATTGCTTGTGAATCAACTTCTGCGTAACATTCCTGATGGTCACAAACATTGTAGATATAGATGGTCTTTTCAACACCGTCTTTGACACCTGTAAAGATACAGCCGATATTGGTCTTACCAACAGTACGTGGTCCAAGGCTAGCAGGATCTGGAAGCAAGGCTTTCAAGAATTGGATTGGAACAATTTCTTGTCCATTGAAGTTAATGGTATCCGTACGAAGGAGACCAACGTTTTCCAAGCATTTCATGTGGGTTAGATAAGATTGACCAAAAGTCATAAAGAAACGAATCCGTTTGACTCCAGGAATGTTCTTAGCCAATGATTCAATTTCTTCATGATGAAGGAGATACATGTCTTTTTGCCCGACTTGAGGGAAATCGTACTCACGCTTGATAGACATGGCTTCAACTTCGACCCATTTTCCATCTTCCCAGTAAGAACCTGGCGCAGAAACCTCGCGGAGGTTGATTTCTGGGTTGAAGTTTGTCGCAAATGGATAACCGTGGTCACCACCATTACAGTCTAAAATGTCGATATAGTGGATTTCATCAAAATAGTGCTTGAGAGCATAAGCTGAAAAGACACTGGTCACACCTGGGTCAAAACCAGAACCAAGAAGAGCTGTCAAGCCTGCTTCTTTGAATTTCTCCTGATAAGCCCACTGCCATGAGTAGTCAAAGTAAGCTGTAAAACCTAGTTCCTTGCAACGTTTTTCATAAATGGCGCGCCATTCAGGGTCTTCTGTATCCTCAGCCTCATAGTTGGCAGTATCTATATAGTGGACACCTGTCGCCAAACAAGCATCCATGATAGTTAAGTCTTGGTATGGCAGAGCTACGTTCAAAACGGCTTCTGGTTTGTAGCTTTCAATCAAAGCAATCACTTCTTCTACCTTATCAGCATCAAGAGCAGCTGTTTCAACCTTTGTACATGTTTTGCCTTCTAATTTAGCCTTCAAATCATCACATTTTGACTTTGTACGACTAGCAATCATAATCTCTGTAAATGTTTCGCTATCTTGGCAAATCTTTGAAATAGCAACTTGGGCAACACCCCCACATCCGATAACTAATAGACGACTCATTTTTTCCCTTCCTCTTCTTCTAAAATGTCTTCTACATACTTAGGCAACATAAAGGCTCCCACATGTAAGTTTGCAGTGTAGTATTCTGTGAAAAGCTGGCGTTTTTTCCAGCCTTCCTTATCAAAATCTTTAACAGGGTGGTATTTTTTCGATGCAAATCCAAATAGCCAATAGCCAGCTGGACTGGTTGGGATGTGCGCCTGATAAACCCGACTGATTGGAAAGGCTTGATTGACCTTACGGTGCATGCTTCGGCAAGCTGACTCATCTTCGTCAAAGAAAGGACTACCATGCTGATAAATCATGATACCGTCTTCTTTGAGAGCTCTGTAACTGTTTCCATAAAATTCCTTGGTAAAGAGCCCTTCCGTATGTCCAAATGGATCCGTCGCATCGTTGATAATGATATCGTAATCATCCTCACAGTTTCTCAAAAATCTCAGTCCATTTTGATAATAAATCGTAACACGAGGGTCATCTAGCCCTGCAGCAAAGTCTGGGAAATACTCACGACAAACCTCAACAAGCATTTCATCTGGTTCCACGATATCGATTTGCTCCAGTTCGGGATAGAGTGTTAATACTTGGGCAACTCCGCCGTCGCCACCCCCTATAACCAAGACTTTCTTTGGATTGGGATGGACAGCCATCGGTACGTGGACGGTCATTTCATTGTAGACAAAATCATCTGCATCTGAAAACAAGACATGGCCATTTAAGATTAATATTTTCCCAAAAGCGGGAGTATCTAATACTTCTATATCCTGCCATTCACTTTTTCCAGCGTAGAGTTGCTTAGCTGTTCTCAAAGATAATTTCACATCTGGAGTATGAACTTCAGAAAACCACAAATCCATCTAGTTCTCCTTTCTATCAATAACGTTGATGTGATTGACTTCTGGATCTTCCGTCCCTTGGAGGGAGCAACCACGTTCTTTGGCAAATAGGATATAATCCACAATTTCTCGTGTAATACGTTCACCTGGTGCTAGGATTGGAATCCCTGGAGGATAGCACATGACAAATTCCCCACAGACCTGTCCAACAGACTCATCCAAGGTTAAACTTCTTCTCTCTGAATAGAAGGCTTCCTGAGGAGACAGCACTAACTCTGGTTGGATATATTCTCCAGCAATCAAGTCCTTTCCATCTCTTGAATAGAGTCTCTTAATATCAGCCAAAGCACCGACCAGACGCTCTATATCTTGGATGCGATCGCCGATGGAAATATAAGCCAAGATATTGCCAATATCCCCAAACTCAATCTGAATATCATATTCGTCTCGCAGGAGGTCATAAACTTCGATACCTGTTAAGCCAATACCCTGAGTGTAGACTGACAGCTTGGTCACGTCAAAATCACAGACCGACACACCGTCTATTAACTCTTTTGAGTAGGCATAGTAACCACCGATAGCATTGATTTCACGACGAGCATACTCGGATAGTTCAATAACCTTCTCAAAAGACTCTTTACCACGAAGAGCTAGATTACGACGTGAAATATCAAGACTTGCCATCAACAAGTAAGAGGCAGATGTAGACTGGGCCAGGTTAATGATCTGTCGAACATATTCAGGATTCATACGCTCCCCGATAAGCAGGATGGAGCTCTGGGTCAAACTCCCACCAGACTTATGCATAGAGACCGCCGCCATATCAGCGCCAGCGTCCATAGCAGATAGTGGCAATTTGTCTGTAAAATGCAAATGCGCTCCATGAGCTTCATCTACTAAAACCAGCATGCTAGCTTTATGAGCCATTTCCGTTAAACCCTTGAGGTCTGAACAAATCCCATAGTAGGTAGGATTGTTGATTAGGATAGCTTTAGCATCCGAATGTTCCTTGATGGCCTGTGCAACACGGTCATTTTCAAGACCTAAAGCGATACCAATTTTAGGATCTACACTCATCTCGATATAGATGGGAATGGCACCACATAGAACCAGCGCATTGATAGCAGATTTGTGAACATTTCGCGGCAGAATAATCTTATCTCCAGCCTTGCAGGTGGAAAGAATCATGGTTTGAACAGATGATGTTGTTCCACCAATCATGAGAAAGGCATGCGCTGCTCCAAAAGCATCCGCAGCCAGCTCCTCTGCATCTCGAATAATCGAAATGGGATGGCCTAGATTATCCAAGGGTTTCATAGAATTGACATCAATGCCAACACATTTTTCTCCCAACAATTCAACAAGTTCTGGATTTCCGCGTCCCCGCTTGTGACCTGGTACATCAAAGGGAACAATCCTTTTCTTTCGTAACTTAATCAGACCTTCATAAATAGGGGCCTGGTTCTGATCTAATTTTATCAAGACATACTCCTTTACCATATTTTTAGCGCCTAAAAAAATGAAGGCGACCAAAGCTTGACTTATGAAAAAAGAGCAGGTTTTCACCTGCTCTGCAATCTTCTGACGTTTTTATTTTGGTTTCTGTTGAGTATGTCTGTTCCCGATGTTTCCTAACTCTCTAGTAGCAAATATTACGTACTTTATTGATCGTTTCACAAGATGACGTGTGCTTTCACCACACTAAAATTTATGAATTAGGACAAGCGTCCTAACATCAACTTATAAAAGTAGGCTTTTAACCCTATCAATAATGCGGCTTTTCAACCACGCTTCGGCATTCAACCCTGCCTGTCCGTAGGCATTTTTTACTCGGGTTTATATTTGCTAGAAAACATCATCTCATTTTCTAAGCCTTATAACTATATCATGTTTACAAGAACTTGTAAAGTACTTTTTTTAAATTTTCTTAAAATTTGTTCGCGAATAGTTAAATTGCCACCCAAAAGTTAAAGTCCAATCAACTGAAAACGATTAAAAAAGGAACTTATTTTTAGTTCCTCTCAAAATTATTTAATCTTATGCTTATTCATTTTCTCTTGGAAAATATCTGTAATGATTTGGCGCAATTCTTCTCGTTCCTTCTCAGGAATCTCACCACTTCTCTTGGCAACTGCGTAGAGCTCTGGATGTTCGATAGAAATACGCTTTATTGTTCGAGTTGTAGCGTGTTTTCGCACGAAAAAGGGAATGCGTTTGATCCATTCCTGAGGTACTAGGGCAAGGATTTTAGCAGCGGTTTCCTTATCGCTAATTTCAGATGTTGTCAGTCCCTGCTTTATCGTTTCCTGTTCTTTTTCAGTAAAATCTTTTAATTCCATTATCCCTCTCCTATCTAGAAATCACTCTATATTAAATTATATACCAATATTAGAGAAACTACAAAGAATAAACTTTGTAAAATATGCGCAATGATGAGATTGCATTGCTTAGTCAACTAGTGAAATCAAAAAGCACTAAAAAAGTTAAAAATATTTTTTTGCATCCTCTAAGAGACTTGAAAAATCACTTAAAAAAGTTTTTTCAAATTCGTCATATTTTTGGAGATTCTGTCGTAACGTTTTAGCTTTAAAATGTTTATAGGTGTTTCTATTAATCTTTCCTACTAGTTTCTTATTAACATAGATTTGTATACCATCATTATTTATATTTCCATAAGTATCACCTGATATATAAATTGAGTTCGATTTATTATTTTGAGAGTAAATATTTAATCCTTGTCCTTTTCCTTGTGTTAATCGAACTATATTATATTCATTAGCTATCTTTATAAAATCTAATGAAATTGGCTTTTCGCGTTCTTCCTTCTTCTCTTTTCCAAAATACTCTGGTTTCGAAAGGTCGAAATGATTTGTATTAACCAGTGTATTAAATAATTTGCGAATAACGAATTGAACATCTTCATTCGGTGAATGATTTTGAGTTGAGGTTTTATTTATATCTATATCGAAGTTTCCGGTTGAAATTGTATTTGAAAAGCTCATTCTTTTCATCAAATTTTCGAACTCTTCAACTTCTAATTTATCAACATTATATTTAAGCAATAATTTTAAAGTATTAAAAAATTTTCTGAAAGATTCTAACTCTTTTTGATTTTTAAAACTAAAGATACCATAGCGAGACACAAGAGAATTATAATCAGCATCGTCAGATATTTCAAATGAATTTTCAAGTAAATCAATGAGAAAATATTTGGTTTCTTCAGAATCTTCTGGACTATTGTTATATGAAGTCAATAAATAGTCATAAGCTTCATCAAATCGTAATTGAAAACATACTGTAGCTATGATTAGTAATTTGTCATCATTTTCTAACTCATTATTTGAATTTATAATATGCATTAAAAGGCTAACAGAATTGAATAATCTGTTAACACTGCGAGGATTATTTCCGATTGAGTCTCTAATTAATTGAGTTACATTCTGTGTAACGTCATCATTAAAATAAAAATTAATTTTTTTCAAAGAGACTTTAACAAAGTTCTCCATATGATAATTTGCAACAGGTACAGTAAAAGGCACTTGAATTATTTTCTCAAAAAAAGCTTTTCCTTTTTCGTTGTCCAAATCATCACCATACTTACTTTTTGTTCCTCTTAAAACAACATTATAATCAATAGCTAAAACAAAGACACAATTTCTGCAATCTAAGAAAAGTTTTAAAATTTCTAGGAATTCAATCGCTTTTTTTGGAACCAATCTGTCAAGGTCATCAATGAAAATTACTATCTTTTCATAATTATTTTCTTTAACAAAGTCATCAATGATACTTTGTAGATTTTGTTTCAGATTTTTTAAATTATTAGCTTTTTCCTCATTGCTTATTAATTTTAGAAGTTGATTATTAATTTTTTCAATGTTTAAGAGACCAAAATCTAGTTTTAGATATTCCATACTTTTTGTAATAACTGCCAAAGATTTTTTAAAGTTCTCTCTTTTATCTACATCAGTTACTTCTAATTCATCAATTAAATCTGTAATTAACGTGACTGCTAAATCCTTATCCATATCAAATTGTGAATATTGCCAAGTATTAAAAAATATTGTTTTAATTTTTCTTTTTGAATTACTTGACGATTTTTCTTTAAGTTTTTCTTCAACTTGATACATGATGCTGGTTTTTCCGGTTCCCCAATCGCCTTGAATAGCTAGTGTTAAAGGAGTTTCGCATCCAGTAATAAAATTTGATAACCCAAGAATGTATTTGTCAATCATAAATTCGTCTTTTACAGTTGGAATATCAGAAAATGAATTGTACATATAATTTCCTTTCAAAATGTTTCATCTAGAGTATACTAAATTAAGAATGACACTCAATTTATATTATGTTAGTAGCATTTAATATTACGGTTTTAAAAAGCAATTGTTGTTGTAGATATGTCACAAAAGATGCTATTCCTCATCTTCTGTCACTTCCCAGACTTCTGACTGATAACCCTCACCATCTATGTCATAGCGCTGCATATAGCCTAAAAATCTTTCTTTTTTATTTGCCTTACGAGGCTTGAGAATGTTTACAGCCCAGAATCCGATAAGAATGACAACTAAAAGTGCTACTACTGTCTCCATACTACTTCTCCCTTGCCTAGCTTAATATCCTTCAATCCACTTTTCATTGTCCATAATGAAAGGCTTAGCTAGTCCATCACCTGTGTAATCCGCATATTTAGTGGATAGATACTTGTAACAATCTTCCTTGCTCGCAAACTTAATAGCTTGATAAGGCTCTTCAAAAGTCAGTTTCTCTACAAATAAGAAACCATCATCAGCTGGCACTAAAACACCTACGTGTCCAACAAAAAGAAACTCTCCATCCAAATTATCATGCAACACAACAGACAACATTCGAGCTTTATCATTGAACTGAAACTGGGAGAAGAATTTCTCCATCTTCTGCGCGTGAACTTTTACATTCGTCGTTGCTTCCGTCTCCACCCTAGAAAATAGAATATCAAACTCTTCCTTATCTTTCGCATCAAATAGCTTTCCCTTATCGATAGCATCGTTATCAACAAAAAGAAGCTGATCATTCTTTTCAAGTTTTGGAATTGTGACCGAATTTTTCAAGAGCGCATAGCTATTAATACGGCAGTTGGTCCCGACAAAGTCACCCTTTTTTTGATTCCAGAGATTGCTGATTTTCTCTACGTCGTATTCTGTTTTTGTAAAGGAGGCAAAATCACCACTTAAGCCAGTAGAACCGACAGTCGCATTATAGTCTGTGACAAGATTGAAAAATGCATCAACACTATTTGGGTCCAAGTGAGCTGATAAGAGAGATTTGACCTCTTCGGTACTGACCTGATTATTCAGATTTGTATATGAAGCCGTCCAAGGAACTTTATCCGAACTGGTCTGTGTCTGGTTTGCAGCTTCAGTGCTCGTATTATTTTGCTGACAAGCAGCCAATCCAAGAAATAAGGGCAAACACAATCCCAAGGCTACTACTTTTCTCGTTCGTTTCATGAAACGCTCCTTCTAGAGTACAAGTCTCTTTTTCATTTTAAACAGTATTCATTAATCATGCAGCTAGTAATCGTTGACTTAGCTATATTATACTACATAAGTCAAAAAAAGACTGCACGAATCACCTATTCATAACAGTCTTTTTGAGTACGATTTTTATCGGATTATAAAACCTTTAGGCAATATTACCAGTTGCTGTTCTATTTCTTGACAATGACTTGCTAGAACCACAGAATCACTGTCTACAAGATAATTTTCTGCTGATTGGTTAAAAACAGCTCGGACCTTTCGTCCATCATAATCCCATGTTAAAGATACCACATCCGGCTTGATTTCTTTCAGGTTGTAGGTTCCATGTTGGATAATGTCTGAAACACTCTTGCGAAGCTGAATCAATTTCTTCATGAAATTAAGCATCTCATTGCTTTCGGAAACACGTTCCCAAGGCATAACGCGACGACAATCTGGGTCTGGCCCTCCGTCTAACCCTAACTCGGTTCCATAGTAGAAACACGGAGTTCCCCTTTGTAAAAAGAGGCAGGTTAGGGTAGACTTAACAAGTTGGCTATCTCCCTTGGCAGTAGTCAAAATACGCTCCGTATCATGCGAATCCAAGAGATTGAACATCACTTCCGAAATCTGCTGTCTATAGTACATAGACTGACTATTGATTTCATCGATAAATTGATAAGGCTTCTTAACCCCTCGCAAGAAATAATCCTTGATACTATCAGACAGAGGATAGTTCATAACTGCGTGGAATTCATCTCCATTTAGCCAGGGCTGGGAAGTGTGCCAGACTTCTCCAAGAATATAAAGGTCAGGCTTTATAGCCAAGACAGCCTTACGGAAATCTCGCCAAAATTGATGGTCGACTTCATTAGCTACATCCAGGCGCCATGCATCGATATCAAACTCTTCAATCCAGTAGGTCGCAACGCTCAACAGATAGTCTCTCACTTGAGGATTTGCCGTATTGAGCTTAGGCATATAGCTCTCAAAGGCAAAGGTATGATAAGGGAGCTTTCTTGGATTCCCAAGCTTATCCTTTGTCACTGGGAACTCTTGAACATGGAACCAGTCTTTATAAACGGAATCTTCACCATGTTTGAGAACATCCTGCCACTGTGGAGATTGGTCTCCGATATGGTTGAAAACAGCGTCCAGCATGATTTTCATGCCTCTCTGATGGGCTTGATCCACCAGTTGACGGAAGGTTTTCTTGTCTCCAAAATGACGGTCAATTTCGAAATAATCCGTCGTATTGTACTTGTGATTGCTTGGAGATTCAAAGATGGGACAAAGATAAAGCCCAGTAATTCCTAAGTCTTGTAAGTAATCCAGATGGTCAATGATGCCTTGCAAATCTCCGCCAAAGAAATCGCTCGTCTTTGGTTTGATAGAGGAATCCCAAGTTAGAGCCCCCTCTGGAGAAATCTCAGGATTGCCATTAGCAAAGCGTTCAGGAAAAATCTGGTACCATATCGTCTCTGCTACCCAGTCAGGAACATGGCAAGCATCAATCTCATGGATATACGGTATTTTAAAACCATTTCCTTCATAATGAAGATTTTCAAGCGTGTTTGGAACACACCCCTTATCGCCGTATAAGATTCTCCGACCTTGCTTATCCTTGACTTCAAAAAGATACTGGAGTCGGGCATAGCCAACTGTAACCTCCACTTGCCAGTAATCAAACAAAGCATCGGAGGTAAGTTTCCTCATCTCCTTGATTGCTTCATAACGATCCTCTATAAAGATAAAAGGATCACCATAATGTAAGTTGATGCTTTCGATATCATCTTTCTTGGTCCGGATACGGATGTGCATTTGCTTATCCTTATATAGATAAGCATACTCCGACTCTGGTCTATGGTAAATGGCTGTTAATTCCATTGTTTTGTCTCCTAATTTACTTATAACGCAAACGTTTTCATAGCTGTGATTCTAGTATACTACTTTAAAATTTTATTTGCAAGGCTTGTCTGTAGTTTTGATGGTTTGTTTTGCAAAATAAAAAAGCAGCCAGTCTTACAACTTACTACTTTTTAAATGATGATTTACAAATGTCTTTCCAGCCATTCTATCTTCTTAAAATCTTTATTGCTATTTTGATTATTTCGATAGGAGTCTTGAGAAGAAGCTTTGTAAATACTTAGATACTGTTCCAAACTTGGAACACGAAAAGTGATGTCCTCGAGGTGAATAAGCTCTATATCCGATTCCGAAACTCCTGCAAAATCAGGTAAGGAATCGATACTTCCAAATTCAACACTCACGCCATCTTTTTGGAATTCGTGCTCGTGAATGTCTACCAAGGTATAGCCTAAGCGGTTCATCACTTTCAATATCTTGTCCCAGTCATAAATCCTGAGATGATCAGGCGCTTCCCAACCTCTAGGGTCACCAGGCACATGAATGTCAATGTCAGACGGCCCCCATTCTTCATTTGAACGGTATTCAAACCCCAAAGATCCCATGAGCGTCGGAGTGATTCCGACTTGGTTTAAATGAAAACAAATTGTTCGAAATTCATCAAATAGAGAATTCATTCCTCCTCCAATCATTGATATAGAACTTAATTTCGTTGTGAATAATAAAGTAATTTTTACCTTCTACTCTTTCGGCTTTGAAAATACTTCTACTCGCTGAGCTAGGACTTTGATTTCTACAGGTAGGTTATCCGATTTATCGCCGTCAACATCTGACTCCAATTCACTATCTGAAGAGATCTTAATATTACGCGCTCTGATATACTCAATATTATCATTGCCGACAACATCTCCTTTTAGTAAATCAGGAATGACGGATAATTTAGAGAATATTGAAGCATCTTTTAGAATCAAAATATTAGCATAGCCGTCCTTGTTTTCTTCAAAGATTTTCTTGTCAGCGAAGTAATTTGTCAAAAGGACCAAAACATGACTTGCTTCGCCATCATAATTTCCATTTTCTGTCTCAACCTTAATGTTAAAGACCTGATCCGTCATCACAGACTTCATGGTATTTACAGCATAGGCTAAAATACCGAATTTTGTCTTGTCCTCGATCTCCACATTGTGAATTGCCTCAGGCAGAGAACCGATACTAAAGATATAACAAAAATAGTTGTCATTTGCTTTACCAATATCAATCTTATTGGTTAAATTAAAATCAAGTTCGTCAATCGCGCCATCGATGTCTTGATTGATTTCCAACAGTTTGGTAATGAGGTTGCCCGTACCGCCAGGGATAATCCCTAACTTCGGAGTGTAGTCTCTCTCAGCAATACCCGAAATGACTTCATTGACAGTCCCGTCTCCGCCGAAAACAACCACTGCATCGTACTGCTCACGAGACGCTTCCTCAGCAAAGTGTGTTGCATCCAGCGCTTTTTCGGTAATTTTGGTTTCCACGTGCTCAAAATAATCTTTTGCCTTATTCTCCAGCTTGATCTTATAATCCAAAGCCTTCTCCCCACCAGAGGTAGGGTTGATAATTACCATTGCTTTTTTCATTTATTTTCTCCTTAAGTTCTAAATAGAAACGCCTGACTAACTACACATGATATTACTTACAATGCTATTATATAATGAAATCACGGAAAAGAGAACTCGGACGTACTGAAGAATGGTTTATAAAAACATAGAAAAAGCGTTTACTAAGAATTTTAAGCATATAAAATATAATTTGAATAAAGATTAGTAAATTATATCAGACGACTAGCTTCTAAAAATTATCACTTAACTATCTAAAATAAAGAAACCATTTTATTAATCTGTTTGACATTAAATCCAGCTTGCGCGAATATCTCTTTAAAAATTCCTTTTACCTCATCCTTCTCTTTCTTCTTCCAATCCCCATGAAATTTATTCTCGATTCGGTAACTTCTTTGAATAATCACTTTTACATGATTGATTAAAAATTCTTTTGCTAATTTATGTTCATTTTCTTGAAGGAGATGTAAGTAATGACAACTTAATGAAACAACATAGTCTTCTTTGAGACTTGGAACAATATTCTTTATGATTAAACTATCCTTGTCAAAACAATCTTCAAAATAGTAATCTGTGATGAATTTGTTTAGATCTTCTCCCCAGTTTTCTTTAATCCAATCTCTCCAGTTTTGATGGGGACCACCTTTATGACAATTAATTATTATATTCATCTTCCAAAGCCAGTTATCTGCTCCATCACTTCCAGGGATGAAACTTTCCACCACTGGCATCATATTTCCACACCAATAGTAAACAATAGCAAAAGCTTTAAAATAAGGTTCCAAATCATGTGGTATTTCTAAATCACCTTTTAATATCCCGTCTTTTATTTCTTTACCACCTTTCAAGCTAGGTTCAACATTGGTAATTTTTTTATACGGAACAGTGATTGAAGTAAGAATGTCAGCCGTAAGTGCAATACCTTTCGATTTATTGACAAGCAAATGAGCTCCCTTATATCCTGATTTTGATTTTTCTTTGTATGCTTCAATATCTTTATTATTCTTTAATTTATTATATTTATCAACTGAGTTTTGAAACTTAATAATCTTCCAATCATCTTCCTCATAAAAAGGATACTTCTTATAAAAATCCATTGCCTTTTTACGTACTTCAAATTCACAAGTGACATTATCACTATCTGTAATATCTACTTTATTAATAAACTCATTTACTTGCATCATAAAATATCCTCCATATTTTTAGGTTTTATAAATCCGTTTAAAAAGACAAATAGATGTGGGTAAATCTACACTAGCTCACTACTTACTCCGTCTTCAGAAAAAATATCCTTGACTTGCTCAAAATCGCTTAAAATGATTGTAGCTTACTTTAAACTTAGATACTGCTTTAATTCAGCTAAGCGAACAGCAATCAAATCAAAAGGTTTTAAAGTCTCTAAATCATAAAACAAGACATGTATAATAGCCAGTTAAAAATTCAGATTTTCAAAACAAAGGCACTTTTATTGAACTACCTTGCCATACTCTTTTATTTTATCAGCATATTTAGTCAAAAGATTCTTTGAATAAATTTTTTCATTTTTTGAATTTCTAACTTCTTTCCAAAGAATAGAAGCTACTTTTAGTTTATTCGAGTAGTTGCGACTATTTTCGTCTGCACAGAAATCCTTTAAAAATTGATTCCATTGACAAACCGAATGGTCATACTTGGCATAATCTGAATCTCCATAATAAACTTTTAGCATATCTTGAATTGTAAATCTCAAATCATGTTCTCTTTTGACTTTTCTCCAAGCAGTGGCCATATCAGCAGTAAATTTAAAGGGTGAAACACCTGTTAAAGTTGAAAAATATTCTCTAAAGTGTGCATTAAAGGAAAATCCACTTTCAAGTAAGGGTGTATCTAAGGCAACGACTTCTACTCGTTTCTTATTTCTTTTTGTTGATGATTTTTTAATCAAATTCCCCTTAAAGTACTGCTCAATAATATGATTGAGTTCCTGTTTTGTACCTCTATATTCAAGCCCTAATGACTTGCATATCTGTGAAAGTTCATCCCGATACCAATAGAATTTATTAAATTCATCAAAGGATGTGATTTTATCAAACTCAGGTCTGCTCTCTATCAATATAACACCTCCTTAAAACCAATTTAGGCTGTCATCTCAAAATAATGGAGTTTTAGTTTCTTTATTTTGAGGATTAACTACGTTTCACTAACAAACTCACACACTCAGCGGTTCGGACTTACCGTATCATCCGTGAAAAAACAATCCTCACAAAATAAAGGAAATTCCTTGGTTTTAAATATTGTCCCATTCATAAACAGAACCTACAATGTCTCCTACTATTGCTCCAATCATAAGAATCCTCCTTACAGCATATCAGATTTATCTCACATTTCCAATGAATCGCTCTTTAAAAATGGTACCACCAAATCAACCCACTCTTGAGGCAGGTAAGCCGATAAATAGCCGTGGTTATAGCCCTTTGCTTCATACAAAATTGTATTTGAATGTAGCTGATGAAATAATTTCGCTGATTCTTTCACACAGTTCAATTCTTTTTCACCATAAATATACAGAACCTGAGCCTTGCTAGCAGAAATCATATCTTTCAGCTTGTAACATCCCATATAGTTTTTGTAAATGGTCACCAATGTTTTGACAGGCGTCCTTGGCAAATCCTCCAAATAATAAGCTTTTATTTCCTCTGGATAAGCCAGTTTAGGATAGAGTTTGTTCATCATGCTTAACTGAAGTTTGCAAGAGAATTTATTGAACATCAGTTTACCAAATAGAAAAACTAGAAAGATGCTGATTTTAGCTAACCTTGGTTGAGGAATACAGAGGCTTCCATCTATGATGGCCTTCTCAGCAATTTCACTGTCTAAAGACAAAAGCTCCCTGGCAATTTGACCACCAAGTGAAACACCACCGATTGCAAACAATTTCCCACCACAGTTTGCTTTGATATAGTCTAGAATCTCCAAAGCAGAATCTTCAGTAGAAACATAATCAAGTTGATATTCCTCGCCGTGGCCATTCAAATTGGGTAGAATAATACGGTATTCTTTTGACAAGATTCGTGCTTGACGAAGATAATTCCACCAAGAACTGCCACCACCATGTATCAGTAAAATAGGAGGCAAATTCTTATCACCAAATTCATGGAATTTCATGTTTAAACTCCTTACTGTAGGATTTTCACTAGCTACACCCTTGTTTAATCAGCTCGTACAAGCAGTGATACCGCCTCAACATGATACGTTTGTGGGACTCAAAAGGTTTGGGTGAATCTTTTGAGGATTAACTGCGTTTCACTAACAAGCTTACACACTCGACGTGTGCTGACGTTAGCTTCCCATACTGTGAAACGAAATAATGATTCACAGAATATCCGAATTAAACCATTAAACGTATGCTACTCATTCAAAACAGACTTGTTCCGTAGCTCTTCATCTGCAACAGACTTTGAAATCACTACTTTATCAAATAATTCAAATTCTAACTCTACAAAATAGATAAACGCATCCGCAATTTCTAGAAGCTTGGGATTCAACTCCTCTCTAGCCGAAATACCTATTGCCATATTTATAACATTATCTTGAATAAGCCACCAAGTTTTCTCATAAGCTGAAGCAGAAAGATGAACAAAGCCTGACATTTCCTTGTACACTTTATCAATTTTAGAACAGTACAAAGTCAGCCTCCTTCTCAACTGCCCATCCGTCATGAGTCTCCCGTCATTATCTTTTAGTTTATTTATAGGGGTTCCTTCTAAAAAACTGCTAATAAATTTCTTTCTATCCTCTGATATAAAAGCTGCAAACACTCGCATTAAATTATCCAATTGAACCCTAAGTAAAACCCCAGAACAAGAAACATTCCTTTCCCTGAGCATTATGGAGAGACCATCCAACACATCAACTAATTTTCCTAATGCAGATGTGAAAAACTGATCTTCTAATAACAAATTGTCACCGATTATACCTTTAGAAAGCTCAACTGCTTCAGTCCTTAAGATTTTAAACCTACATAATTTCTTATCAAGTTCTTCAAAATAGTCCTCGTTCAATATTCTTGTACTCACAGATTTATCAGGCTGTAATCGCGCATCGTTATTACGCATTCTGTACTTCCTCCTCTGTTTAATTACTAGTTCTATTTTACCTCATAAATGCAGAAAAGACCATAACTATAGTACTACTACTCTTAGCTATGGCCTTATTAATTAACTTCTGTACTTTTTAAAATGGATAATCTTAATTTCCCCTAAAAAATCCACTTTTTTAAAAACACTATATAAAATATGCTTTAAATTCCGTAAAGCTAATGCAACGTAATAGTATTTTGGGTACCGAAATGATTGCCAGACTCTCATTTTCACGAGTAAAAAATTTTACCTTATATGTATCTTTATCATCTTTGGAAAGCATTATTCCCACTATACCTTTTTGAAGGCTTTTATAGTTAGCAATCAGTTCGACATACATGTCAGCTACTTTTTTACCAGAACTACTTTGATTAATCAAATCTAGTAACAAGGAGCTCTCTGGAATTTCCGATTGATGAAATTCAAACGCCTCAGTACCTATTGTTCTACCAAATCCTCCGTGATATCCAGTCCCCATTAGGCACCACCTTGCATATAAGCCAACGAAGCATTACTTGGATAGTGAAGAATATTAATTCCTTGAAGACGGTACCAATCAAATACATCATCTGGTAAGGCACCGTATACAAGAATTGCATGAGGGCGAAGTTTATCGACAACATAATCCAGCCCGTTGATAAAATGCTTCCTGTCATCTAAATCTCTCATCTGACCATGCGAGCCAACAGAAATCACATTATCTTTTGATATACCTAAGCAAGCAATATCATAAGTTCTCTCATCCCCCCAACGAATATTTGGAATGACTGGAATTCCCATTGATTGAAGCCAAGCACCTATAGCACGACTTCTATATATATTATTTACTTGCATGTTATACGGCATATCTCTAAATAAACTGAAGTCAGGAAGGATAACTCCTTCAAACTTAGAAAGTGTGTCTAAATGAAGTTTTGGATTTCTCCAAAGATTTTCAAATTTATAATCATCCTCATAAAAACACAACCAAGAAAATTTCTCTGTGCTTTGATGTCTTTTTGAAAATAGAACCATTTTTTCCGGCAAAACGCCATCATAAGGTTTAATAATCGGAATTTCTTCATTTCCTGCATAAGCAGCATCTTTCACTAGGAATGCATTAAAAACGTCTTTGCAACCTTTTCGGTTACCTTGAACTTTTACCATAAAGTAAAACCTTTCTATTGAAATATCAAGGCGACTATGGTAGACTGATAGTGTATGTGTCGGTTTACCCAGCCGCTCTATTCAAGCCTTGAGTCCCCACTCAAAGGCTTTTTCTTTTACCAACCTTCTTTTTTATATTGTCTGAGCTGAATACTAGCCATTGCTTGTGTAACTTTGCATTGTTCTACTACCTCTTCAACAGACAAATTTTTAACTAGTCTTTTTGGAACCAATAATTCTCCCGCGAAACAATTAGCTTGCCACTCAGGGTCTTCATAGGCTTTTCTACTTTTCATTTCTTCAACCGTACGACAAAAAACTATCTCTTCTTGACGATGTTTAAAAAAATGAAGAAGTTCATGAGCAATTGTGGATCGGGAAAATCCATCATCTTCACAAGCTTTCTCATATATATCCTCACGAATACGAATTAAGTTTTCACCTTTGAGAGTTTCTCCATAGCTATTAGGCATATCCTTAATTGGAACAATCTCATAATCATAATATCCAGTTTCCGCCAATAATTCAAAAACCTCCACAATTGGATACGCAAGTTCATTAGACAATTTTGTCTTATCGCGGAAATAATCAGCATAGTTTCGAATTTCTAATCTAGAACATGGGGCTACTTTATAATTATAGGTCATTAACTTCCTCCGAATTCTTATTAAAAAATTTAGCAAGATTTGATAAATCTTGAGTATCGAATCTTTCAAGACTTCTCGCAAAAGCAAATGCTGTATCTTTCTGTGCATCAGTTAACATTGCCAAATTAATTTCAATCAACTGTTGACTATCTTGCTGAGAACGTCTCAATTCAGTTAACTGCTCTTCGTCCAACTTGTACTCCTTTACTAGTTTTTCTTCCCAAGTTTTTGGGATTTTCTTCTTACCATTCTCTACGGCTGATAAAAAGGCTGAGCTGACACCTAGCTTTTCTGCCATTGTTTTGAGGATTTGGCCTTGGTCTATTCTTAATTTTCTTAGAAATTTTCCATATTCTGTAATCATTTTATTTTCCTCCATTTACCTCTTATAATGTAACTATAAACCATTTTTTAATCTTTGTCAACCTTTTTGGTTAATTGTTTTAAATAGTATGGTTAACTCAATCGCTGCACTAGTCATAATAGATAATAAATCGTATTTCAAAAAATAAAAAGGCCATAGCATGAGCACTTCCTCTCTTAGCTATGGCCTTACAACTTTACTTCTATTCCTTCTAAAAATTTGACTGTCATGGCGCCGTCTTCTCCAAGAGTAATCTTCTCAAAAAATTGGTATATTTTTCTTCCATTGAATTTTTCCTTATCACTATCAAGTATCGCCTTTAATTGAGTCGCATGAAACTTCTCCAGTTTTTGCTCTTCGCTAAAATTATGCCACTTATCTTGTAGCTAAGAAGAGCCTATAAGGCTCCAATGAAGGTCTGCTGCAGAGCTTCCTCATCAATATGGCGCTTGGTACACCCCCGTCAAAGATAAAAAGTCACTGTTTCCAGTGACTTCATAAAACTTTTTGCTAAAAGGTTTCTAGGCTTTTACCAGCAATCCTACACACTCGACGTGATGCGTCTGCGGAAACAGATCCACCGGCTGGACTTTCTTCAATTCATATCCCAATTCTTGGTAGAGTTTGATATCACGCGCCATGGTAGCAACATTGCAGGAGATGTAAGCAATTCGGTTAGCTCCTGTTTGGCTACTTGCTTTGATGAAGCTTTCGGTCAAGCCCTTGCGTGGTGGGTCAACAAGAATGGCAGTTGGTTGAATACCTTCCTTGAGCCAATTCTTCATTGCATTTTCAGCTGTATCACAAACATAGTGAGCATTAGTAATCTTGTTCAAAGAAGCATTTTTCTGGCTATTCTCAACTGCTTCTGGAATCACTTCAACACCGTAGACTTCTTTGACATGCTTTGCAACGGATAATCCAATCGTTCCAATCCCTGAGTAGGCATCGATCACCACATCATCTTCTCTTAACTCCGCAAAATCAATAGCTGTTTGATAAAGTTTCTCTGCCATTTCCGTATTTACTTGATAAAAAGCTGGGCCAGCGATTTGGAAGTCATTTCCCAACATCTGGTCCGTAATATAGTCTTGACCATAAAGAGTCTTCCAATCCTTACCAAAAATCGCATTGGTATTCTGGTCGTTGATATTTTGCATGACAGACACAATCTCTGAGAACTGCTTGATAAGTTGTTCAATCAACTGCTCCACTCGGAAAACTTTAGGACGTGTAGTCACTAAGATAACCATGATTTGTCCTGAATAGTGACCACGACGCACAACGAGATTGCGAATCAAGCCAGACTGCTCCTTTTCGTCATAAGGTCTCAAATCAAAACGACGAAGCAAATCTCGTAGAGCTACTACGACTTGATCAATGACAGGATCTTGTATAAAGAAATCTTCAAGGGGCATGAGATCGTGCGAATTCTTACGGAAAAAGCCAGTTTCCAAGACACCATTCACTCGACGAACGGGCACCTGTGCCTTATTTCGATACTTGACTGGATGTTCCATACCAAGCGTTTCAGCAACTTCTACATCGGTAATGCCAGCTATCTTGTAAAGACTATCTTTGACTTGCTTGGTTTTAAACTTGAGCTGCTCTGGATAAGCAAGATGCCCCAAATCAGCGATACCTGAGCGTAGATAAGCTAGGTCAAGGTCTTTGTTACGATGCGGAGAGTGAGTAAGGTATTCTTCAACTTTCCCAAAACCAATCTTTTTATTGACCTTAAGGACTCGCATGAGGATTTTCTCAGTTGGTAGAGCATTTTCTACAAAGAAAACCAAACCATCTACCTTAGCAACCCCCGCACCTTCATGGGTCAAATCAACAATTTCAACTTCTACAATATCATTTTTCTTTAACATATTTTTCACTTTCTATCGGCCGACAAAAAAAGACAGCAACATTTCTGTTACCATCTATTATATCATGAAATGACCTAAGCACCAAAACTCTTGAAGAAGTTGACAATGGCTTGCCAAAGAGAACTCAAGAAATTGCCACCGTCTTCTAGCGCTTTATTGGCATCAAAGTTGAGGTTGATATTTTTAAAGCTATCTCCAGCTTGAGAGACAATACTTTCCTTGAGGTCATTTAGGGTTTTAGTGAAATCAGCATTGTTCAAAATGTCACTCTTTGAGAGATTGAGGGCAAAATTGATGATGATATTGACCTGGTTTCCTGTTATAACCTGATCGAGTTTGTAGTTTTTTAGCGTGTCTTCTACAATCTTGCGGACATCTTCTTCTGTCAGATTACCTTTGGATTCTTTTGCCTTTGCGATTCCTGTCTTGATATCTGCCAAAGCGACATTGAGTTTATTGGCATCGTAGCCTGACTTGTCCTTGTTTTCAGCATTGATATCGGATAAGGCTTTTAGCTCTTCTTGGGCCAAGTCTTTATTGGCTTGCGGTACTTTAGCACCATTGGCCTCTAACGAGTAGTAAATCCCTGCTAGGGCGCTCTCTCCTGTAACTGGAATAGGAGCTGCAACTGTGATTTTAGCATGCTCTACTCCCAGAGTCACCGCTGCATTACGGTACATATCCTGCGTCACCTTGGTGATATTTTCAGGCGTTTCAATCTTGACTTCTAGAGGTGACTTGTCACCCAGCTTTTGAATCTTAGCTGATGAATAGAGTTGTAAACTAGCATCATTAGCCACATTCATGATTTTCGAATAGATATCAGGTGTCATAGTTTTGATATCTTTGGTGTCTTTTGATGCGTCATAGCCAAGTTTACTAAGAGTTTGATTTTTCTGGTCTTCAGATAGAGAAGAACCTAAAACATATTCAGGTTGGACATAGGTTTCATCGATTACTTTTTGAACATCTGTTGCTGCGTGGACACTCGTCATAGCTGTTACGGCCCACAGTACTGCAGCGCTTGTTAGAAAGAATTTCTTTCTCATGGGGTATTCCCTCCTTTACCTCTCTAGGGTAATAAAACAGTCTTAAAGAAAGCTTATAGTGAAAAACACCTGGCAAAACCAGATGTTTAAAAGAAATTAAAGAATTTCATGATATAAAGGTTGAATTGTACCTGTCTAGAATAGTAATAGTTTCCACCATTTTCATAAAGTTCGGCTCCGTGAAAGATAGAAATCGGGTTGATATAGGTGTAGGTTTTCCCAGTGGTATTTCCAAGAATTGGAGCGACGGTTTCACGAGAATATTGTTTGGCCAAGGCAAGAGTGTTTTCCTTACCATTTTGAGCGATAAAATCGATATAAGCGGGGCCAAAATTATAGGCTTGCACGGCTGTCCAGACATCAACGCCCTTTTCCTGAGCTAGATAGAGATTATCAGTCAATGTCTGAATTCCCTGACGAATGCTCGTCACATTGTCATTGATAGTATTTGTAGTACCGCTAGCAGACTCGCTAGACTGCATGACATCGCCTTCTTTTCCTTTCGTTTCGGTATAAATCATAGCGAGCACTAGCTCTTCATTGGCTGGAGTATCTCTTTCACTGAGGATTTCTCGAACCATGGGTTGGTAGGTCATGACTTGCTTAACATCTTGGTGGATATGATAGACTTTATAGACAGCGAAAAGGAAGACTGCTAGCACTAGCACTCTTCGTAGTAATTTAAACATTATTTACTTTGAATATCCTCGATATTTTTGATTAAGATAGAATAGGTTCCATTGTCATTTTGGATAAACTCAACAGACTCGGCGTCTTGATAGACGTTATTGGGAACGATGAGTTCAATTCCGTTTGACAAGGAAAGTTTTTGGTTTTCAAATTTCTTGAGCTGACGACTGGCATCAATTTCATCGAACTGGACTGGTTCTGGTACAGCTTCCTTGACCTGATCGATAAAGCTCAAACGAGCTGTTAGATTGTTAGCAAAAAGGTCGTTAGCCAATTTCTCTGGAGACAGTTCATTGCTTTCTTCAAGATTGTTGAAAATCGCTGATTTGACCTTGGATTGGAATTGAAAATCATCTGTGTTAAAAGTTTCAGCAATTCTCTGGGCCGTTTTTTCCAGTTCCTTGATGGATTTCTTTGGCGAAATCTTAGGGGCAACGCTTAAGAGATTATCTGAAAAATAGTTCAAAAAAGTCCCGTTGTACTTGATTCGTTTTTCGATGAGATGGTACTTGCGACTTTGAAGATTAACCACCAAAGCCTCATCAGCCCCCGTTCCAAAACCAGGCAAGTTATTCTGGGTTAGCTTGATTGGGTTATCAACTTCTCCACCGAGGTGGGTTAAGGTCTCACGCAGAGCAATTCGCAAGAAAGCGAAATGTTCAACGCCTTCTTTAGAAAACTGAACAAAAACCAGGTCATTGGTCTTGAGATTTTCAGAAATACTGAACTCCTCTTTCCAGAGATTAGCCAGTGTTACTGATGTCTCCAACAAATCATCCGTGATGTGATTGAAGAAGGGATTTTCTTCTTCGAAAATCCCAGTCTTGGCTTCATCTGAATACACACGTTCGATTTTCTTGCGCAGGTATTCTTCAATTTTTGGAGTGATATTGAGAAACTTATCCGCCAGGAACAGCTCGGTATCATCTGGGCTGAACTGATGGATAATAGCTTTCTTAATATAAATGTCCATAAAAGTTTTAGTCCTCGTATAGTGGGAAGGCATCTGTCAATGCTTTGACTTCACTTCTCACTTCTTCTAAGACAGCTTCATTTTCTGCATTCTTAAGGGTTTTAATGATGAGTTCAGCCACTTTGCGGCTTTCTTCTTCACCAAATCCACGTGCAGTAATGGCTGCAGATCCGATACGAATACCACTTGTCTTGAATGGTGACAAGGTTTCGTATGGGATTGAGTTTTTATTTAGGGTAATATTAACCTCATCCAGCAAGTTTTGAGCAACTTTTCCGTTTTCTACAACTTTAGTTACATCAACAAGGAAGAGGTGATTTTCAGTCCCGCCAGAAATGATACGGAAATCAGGGTCTTGCAAGAAGACTTCAACCATAGCCTTGCTGTTTTTGATAACATTAGCTGCATATTCTTTGAAGGCTGGATCTAAAACTTCTTTGAAGGATACAGCCTTAGCAGCGACAACATGCTCCAAAGGACCGCCCTGAATACCTGGGAAAATAGCTGAGTTGATTTTCTTAGCAAGTTCCTCATCATTTGTCAAAATTAAACCACCACGAGGACCACGAAGGGTTTTGTGGGTCGTTGTTGTAGTGATATGAGCGTATGGTACTGGGCTTGGGTGAAGACCAGCTGCAACCAAACCAGCGATATGGGCCATATCGACCATGAGTTTAGCACCAACAGCATCTGCGATTTCACGGAATTTTGAGAAGTCGATAATTTGAGAATAGGCTGAAGCACCAGCTACAATCAGTTTTGGTTTTACTTCTTGGGCTTGTTTCAAGATCGCATCAAAGTCCAAGAATTCCGTTTCAGGATCTACACTATAAGAAACAAAGTTATAGGTTTGACCAGAGAAGCTGACAGGAGCTCCGTGGGTCAAGTGTCCACCTGCTGCCAAATCCATTCCCATGACCGTATCACCTGGCTCAATCAAGGCCATGTAAGCCGCACAGTTGGCTTGGCTTCCTGAGTGAGGTTGAACATTGGCAAATTTAGCACCGAAAATTTCTTTCGCGCGTTCAATAGCAAGAGTTTCTACCACGTCTACTACATCGGTTCCACCATAATAACGGCGTCCTGGGTAGCCTTCGGCATATTTGTTGGTCAAGATAGACCCTTGAGCAGCCATTACAGCCTTGGAAACAACGTTTTCCGAAGCAATCAACTCAATGTTGTTTTGTTGGCGTTCTTCTTCTTTGGCAATAGCATTCCAGAGATCAGCATCGTATGCTTTAAAATCATCTTTGTCAAAAATCATAGGTCTTCTCCTTTATTGTGTGACTGGTCCTTTAGTTTGTTTTTACAAAATAAACTAAAAGATGCGAATAAACCGTTTTTGCACTTTATCACAAGTATAACCAACTTTTTCATAAAATGCATGAGCACCCAGACGATGATCAGCAGAGTTTAAGCGGATAAACCCATAGCCCCGTCTTTTTGCCTCTTCTTCCAACCCTTGCATTAAGCTTTTACCAATACCTTGCCCTTGTGCTTGAGGTGAAACCGCTAAGCCTAAGATATTAAATCCTGCTTTGGAATAGAGGGATTCATAAACCTCAGCATGGACATATCCAAGTAGGACATGGCTGACTTCATCCTCATAGCCAAGAAGGAAATGATGTAAATCCTGAGATAGTCTAGCTAGTTGACTAGCTGTGTCCTCTGGACTAAAAGTATAGCCCAAAGTCTCTTGATTGATGTCACATATAGCTTTTACATCTGTTTCTTGCAAATCTCTTAGCATCTCATTCCTCCTCAAAAGAAATCTCTGGCAACTGAGCAAGAATATCTTCACGCTTGATCGCCCCTTGGCGTAGGATTTTCACCTTATCTCCAGACAAATCCAAAATAGTTGAATCCAGTCCAGTTAGAAAATCATCGTCCTCCAGGCCCAGAACCTCTTGGTCAAAATCCTCTAGAATTTGAGCAAAGGTCACTCCACTTGCCTGACCTGAAATATTGGCAGACGGTCCAATCAAGGGACCAGTCTCTCGGATCAAATCAAGTGTAATGGGATGACTCGGCATCCGAAATCCAACAGTTGCAAGCCCAGAATTGACCCAATAGGGAACTCTGTCATTGGCTTCGAGGATAATGGTCAAGGGCCCCGGTAAAAAGGCCTCTACAATTTTTTCTAGATAAGTTGGCTGATTCTTAGAAAAGTGCAAGATGTCCTTTAGAGAAGCGACATTAAGATTGAGCGCCTTTTCTCTAGGACGACGTTTGAGTTGGTAAACATGGTCGACAGCATTTTCATCTAAGGCCTTAGCAAAGAGGCCGTAAACTGTCTCTGTAGGCAGAACAACAGCTCCACCCTTTTCCAACTCTTGTCTAATCCTGTCCATCATCAACTACAACCATCCTATCTTGACCAAATTGGTCCTTGAGTGTTCGTACTCGTTTTTCAGGAAGATGTTTCCTAAAAAGCGCAGGAACACTTTGACCTTGCTTGTATCCAATTTCAAGGTAAATCTTACCACCGTCTTTGAGATAGTCTTTTGCATCTTCCGCAATTCTGCGGTAAATAGCTAGGCCATCCTCGTCTGCAAAGAGAGCTAGATGAGGTTCTGAATGCAAAACATTCAAACCAACCTCTGACTCATCTTCACGAGAGATATAGGGTGGATTGGATACAATTATATCATATTTTTCAGAAATTTCTGTAAAACAATCAGATTTTTTTAAAAATATCTGGAGGTTCTGAACTTTAGCGTTTTCAGATGCCAAATCTAGAGCATCTTGAGAAATATCTGCTGCCGCAACTGACCAATCTGGTCTATTTTTTGCTAAAGCAAGAGCAATGGCCCCGCTACCTGTACCGATATCAAGTACTGAAAGATTCGTCTCATGATTTTCAGCTAGGATAAGTTCTACCAACTCCTCTGTCTCAGGACGAGGAATCAAGACTCGCTCATCCACTTTTAACTGCATTCCAAAGAAATCTGCGTGACCAATGATATACTGAGCTGGTTTGTGAGCTGCTAACTGCTGGAAAATTTCTTCTACAAATTGTTTTTCTTCCTCTGTTACCTCTTGCTGGAGGGCAAAGACAAAATCCGTAAAAGAGAGATTTTTTAGGCTACGATAGACAAAAGAGAGGCTTTCTGCTTCCTCTCCTTGTCTCATCAACTCTTCTTCAAAATCTGAGAATAATTGAGCTAATTTCATTATTTGTTTAATTCTTCTAATTTTTGCGTTTGGTCATAGAGTACCAAGGCATCTACAACTTCGTCCAATTTACCAGACAAGATGGTATCTAGTTTTTGAAGGGTCAAGCCGATACGGTGGTCTGTGACACGGTTTTGTGGGAAATTGTAAGTACGGATACGTTCTGAACGGTCACCTGTACCAATTGTTGACTTACGTTCAGCGTCTTGTTCATCTTGGGCAATCTGAGCAAAGTGGTCAGCAACACGCGCACGGATGATCTTCATGGCCTTTTCACGGTTCTTCTGCTGAGTACGTTCTTCCTGCATCTCGACCTTGATATTGGTTGGCAAGTGAACGATACGAACGGCAGTCGCAACCTTATTGACGTTCTGTCCACCAGCACCAGATGCGTGGTAGATGTCGACACGAAGGTCTTTTGGATCAATATCGTACTCCACTTCTTCCACTTCAGGCATGACAAGAACTGTGGCAGTTGAGGTATGGACACGACCTTGGCTTTCTGTCACAGGGACACGTTGCACACGGTGGGCACCAGACTCATACTTGAGTTTAGAGTAAACGGACTGACCTGATACCATGGCAACCACTTCTTTGAATCCACCGACACCGTTCATAGAAGCTTCCATGACTTCAAAGCGCCATCCTTGGGCTTCCGCATACTTTTGGTACATAGTTAGCAGGTCTCCGGCGAAAAGTGCCGCTTCATCTCCACCAGCTGCTCCACGGATTTCAAGGATGATATTCTTGTCATCATTAGGATCTTTTGGAAGGAGCAAGATTTTTAGTTTTTCTTCGTACTCTTCTTTTTCAGCCTTAGCGTCTTTCAGTTCCTGCTTGGCCATTTCTTCCAAGTCCGCATCTCCGCCTGATTCTTTAATCATCTCTTCAGCATCGACGATGTTTTGAAGGACTTGTTTGTACTCACGGTAGGCTGTTACCGTATCGCGAGTAGAAGCCTCTTCTTTTGAAAGCTCCATGAATCGCTTGGTGTCTGAAACGACATCAGGGTCACTCAGCAATTCTCCTAGTTCTTCATATCGGTCTTCTACAGCTTGTAGTTGATCATAGATGTTCATTTTTCTTCATTCTCCTTATCGATTTCAGGGGCAAAATAATGTTTTCGGCAGACTGAGATATATGTTTCATTACCACCGATCTGAATTTGTTCGCCATCATAGACTGGCACGCCATCTTGAGTTCGCAACACCATAGTCGCCTTTTTCTTACAGTACTGACAGATGGTCTTTATCTCATCGATTTTATCTGCTAAAAGCAAGAGATATTTGGAACCTTCGAACAGTTCATTACGAAAGTCATTCTTCAAACCAAAAGCCATGACAGGTATGTCTAACTCATCAACAATACGAGCTAGGTCGTAAACATGGTGACGCTTGAGAAACTGGGCCTCATCAACCAACACACAGTATGGTTTCTCAGGCAAGTCTTGGATATAACCAAAGATATCCGTCGTTTCCTCAATCGCAATAGCTGGGCGTTTCATGCCAATCCGACTGGATACATAGCCAACACCGTCACGCGTATCCAGAGCAGAAGTCATAATCACAACTCCCTTTCCTTGCTCCTCGTAGTTATAGGCCACCTTGAGAATCTCAATCGTCTTACCAGAGTTCATGGTCCCATAACGATAATACAACTGTGCCATGCTATTATTTCACGTCCATTTCTAAATTTTTGCTACATTCTAGTATATCATAATTTTCTGAAGCTTTAAACGGCAAAATGTGGTAAAATAGAAGAAATCAAAAACTAGTGGAGGAAGCTATTATGCCATTTGTACGCATCGATTTATTTGAAGGACGCACGCTCGAGCAAAAGAAAGCTCTTGCTAAGGAAGTAACGGAAGCTGTTGTCCGTAACACTGGAGCACCTCAATCAGCCGTTCATGTCATCATCAACGATATGCCAGAAGGAACTTACTTCCCTCAGGGTGAAATGCGCACCAAATAAACTAGCTTAAGCAGAATTGCTTAGGCTTTTTCAATCTCCAAGTAGCATCCATTGAAGAAATAGTCTAATTTTGTTACAATTTGAAGAGATGCTTGGATACATATCCTAAGAAAAGAAATACAAAAGGAATTAGTATGATTACACGTGAATTTGATACCATCGCTGCTATCTCTACTCCACTAGGTGAAGGGGCCATTGGTATTGTCCGCTTGAGCGGAACTGACAGTTTTGCCATTGCGCAAAAGATTTTTAAAGGAAAAGACTTGAGCAAGGTTGCTAGCCACACTCTTAACTACGGTCACATCGTTGACCCTCAAACTGGTAAGGTCATGGACGAGGTTATGGTTGGGGCTATGAAATCTCCAAAGACCTTTACTCGTGAGGATATTATCGAGATTAACACCCACGGTGGGATTGCGGTAACCAATGAAATTCTCCAGCTAGCTATTCGTGAAGGAGCTCGGTTGGCAGAACCTGGTGAATTCACCAAACGTGCCTTTCTAAACGGTCGTGTGGACTTGACACAGGCTGAGGCGGTGATGGACATCATCCGTGCCAAGACTGACAAGGCCATGAATATCGCAGTCAAACAATTGGACGGTTCTCTTTCTGATCTTATCAATAATACTCGCCAGGAAATCCTCAATACACTTGCCCAAGTCGAGGTCAATATCGACTATCCTGAGTATGACGATGTTGAGGAAGCCACTACTGCTGTTGTCCGAGAGAAAACTATGGAGTTTGAACAATTGCTAACCAATCTGCTTCGGACAGCCCGTCGCGGTAAGATCCTTCGCGAAGGAATTTCCACTGCTATCATCGGACGCCCCAACGTTGGGAAATCGAGCCTCCTAAACAATCTCCTGCGTGAAGACAAGGCTATCGTAACTGACATCGCTGGTACTACCCGTGATGTCATCGAAGAATACGTCAACATTAACGGGGTTCCTCTCAAATTGATTGATACAGCTGGAATTCGTGAAACAGATGACATCGTGGAACAAATCGGTGTTGAGCGTTCGAAAAAAGCCCTCAAGGAAGCTGACTTGGTTCTACTGGTGCTAAATGCCAGTGAACCACTAACCGCCCAAGATCGCCAACTCCTAGAAATCAGTCAGGACACTAATCGCATTATTCTACTTAATAAAACTGACTTGCCTGAAGCGATTGAAACTTCTGAACTTCCAGAAGATGTCATCCGTATTTCAGTCCTTAAAAATCAAAATATCGATAAAATTGAGGATAAAATCAACAACCTCTTCTTTGAAAATGCTGGTTTGGTCGAGCAAGATGCTACTTACCTATCTAATGCCCGTCATATTTCCTTGATTGAGAAGGCCGTTGAAAGCCTACAAGCTGTTAACGAAGGTCTTGAACTGGGTATGCCAGTTGATTTGCTTCAAGTTGACTTGACCCGTACTTGGGAAATTCTCGGAGAAATCACTGGAGATGCCGCACCTGATGAACTCATCACCCAACTCTTTAGCCAATTCTGTTTAGGAAAATAAGAAAAATCCATGATCGTTCATTCGGTCATGGATTTTATTGTCTCTATTAGTAATCTGGACGTAAGACACCAGTCACAGTTGCTTTAGTCGCCTCATAGTCGCCGTCAATAACGACCTTGATAATACGTTTTGCGTCTTCTTCTGGCGCTGGGACTAATGGCAAACGAGTTGGTCCAGCTTCAAATCCCATGTAATTCAAAACGGCCTTGACAGGTGCAGGGCTTGGATAAGAGAAGAGCGCATTGACCTTAGGAATGAATTTTCGTTGAATAGCTGCAGCTTTCTTCATATCGCTTTCTGCAATTGCAGTGAACATCTCATGCATCTCATCCCCATTTGTATGAGAGGCAACAGAAATAACCCCATCTGCACCGAGATTCATAGCATGGAAGGCATCCCCATCTTCACCTGTATAAATCAAAAACTCTTCTGGCTTGTGCTCAATCAAGTAAGCCATATTTGCCAAGCTGGTACATTCTTTAACACCGATAATATTAGGATGGTCAGCCAAGCGAAGCATGGTCTCGGGATTCAATTCGACAACCACACGGCCTGGAATGTTATAAATGATAATAGGCAAATCTGATGCATCTGCAATAGCCTTAAAGTGCTGATACATCCCTTCTTGAGAAGGTTTATTGTAGTATGGGACGATAGCAAGACCAGCAGCAAAACCACCAAAGTCTGCGACTTCTTTGACAAACTCAATCGAGTCACGTGTGTCATTGGTCCCTACACCCGCAATCAAAGGAACACGTCCATTGACAACCTTTTGCACAGCCGCAAAGAGTTCCAACTCTTCATCGTGGGTCAGAGTCGGACTCTCAGCAGTCGTTCCAGCTAGGAGAATGCCGTCTGTATGATGGGCCAACAAATGCTCAATCAAGGCTGGAATGGCATCAAAGTTGATGGAACCATCCTCATGGAAAGGGGTAATAAAGGCTGTGATGATTTTACACTCTTTTAAATCTTGATAAGACATGAGAAACACCTCTCTATTTCAAAGAAGGAGTTCATCTGAACTCCTAAACGATATGACTATTTTAATTCAAATTTCAACTCAGCTGTTGGACGAACCAATCCACGTTCGTGAAGTGTTTCTGCGATCTGAACTGAGTTCCAAGCAGCACCTTTGAGAAGGTTATCTGAAACAACCCACATGTGGATTCCTTTTTCAGCATCCAAGTCTTTACGGATACGACCAACAAAAGTATCACGTGAACCAACAGCGTTGATAGCTTGCGGATAGATTTGATGCGCTACATCATCTTCGAGAACTGCACCTGGAAAGGCTGAAATAGCTGCTTTCACTTCTTCGATTGGAGCCACTTCTTTTGTTTCGATATAAACTGACTCAGAGTGAGCTGACAAGACTGGAATACGAACGCATGTTGCAGACACTGCGATGCTATCATCTTCCATGATTTTCTTCGTTTCCTTGGTCATCTTCATCTCTTCATAAGTGTAATCATTGTCCGTGAAGACATCGATTTGTGGGAGAGCGTTAAAGGCGATAGGGTAGTGTTTCTTGTCACCACCTGAAGGTAAGATTTCCGCATGCAAATCACGTGGATTCACACCGTCATTCAAGACTTCACGAAGTTCACGTTGTGTTTCAAGGATCGCTCCCATACCAGCACCAGAGACTGCTTGGTAAGTTGAAACGATGATACGGTCCAAGCCCCATTTTTGACGGACAGGTTCAAGAGCCACCATCATTTGGATTGTTGAACAGTTAGGACATGCAATAATCCCGTTGTGGGCATCAAGTGCATGAGCATTTACTTCTGGAACAACCAATGGTACGTCTGGATTTTGGCGGAAATAAGATGTGTTATCCACTACTACCGCTCCAGCTTGAACTGCGTATGGTGCATACTTAGCTGATGTCGAACCACCTGCTGAAAAGAGTGCAATATCAACACCCTCAAAAGCTGTCTCAGTTGTTTCTTCAATCGTAATATCTTGGTCTTTAAATTTCAAAGTCTTGCCTGCTGAACGTGCAGAAGCAAGGTAACGAATTTTATCGATTGGAAGTGTTGATTCTTCCAACATTTTTATCATCTGAGCTCCGACAGCACCTGTCGCGCCGACTACAGCAACTGTATATCCCATAAATAACCTCTTTCGGAATTTTCTAAAAATTTCTATAATAGATGTATTATACTACTTTTTCCAGAAATTGAAAAGCTTTTTTAGACTATATTTTCTGAAAACTAAAAATCCCTAGTCATTGACCAGGGACTAAGAGGCATCTTCATGTGATGAGCAGGTTCACACAACTCATCAAGGTCCGCTCCTGCGTTATGACCTCCTTATGCTCAATAGTAGTCCGAAGACTACCTATCGACTCATCGCAACTACTATTCTACTAGATAGAGTTACTTTTGTCAACTGTCAAAACTCTTTAGCTTCATTTTCACAGAAGTATAAGAAAAACCTTGGTCTCCCAAGGTTATTTTGTTTCTATCATGCTAATTGCCGGGATTGAACCGGCGACCTCATCCTTACCATGGATGCGCTCTGCCAACTGAGCTAAATCAGCTTACCTAAAAAGTATACTATAGTTCTATCCTCTTGTCAAGCGCTCTCTTTTAATTTTATGGAATGAAAAAAGCTAGATTTAGCAAGAATCTAGCTTATAAACTTCTTATTTTGTAAGGTCGATTCGCTGTCCCAGTTTATTGATCAAAATCGCACCTACGATAAGTGATGCAAACTCACCAATTCCCGTAGAGAACCATGTCAAGAAGAACGGAGCTTCTGCAACGATATGGAGTTCAGCTGCAATGGTAATCATTGAAATGGAGAAGAGGATTGAAAAGAAGAAATGATCTTTTCGAATCAAACCATTGAACAGATAGTCTTTCTTGTACTTGCTAAAGAGCCATACACCTAGACTTAGGAAAACTAGGGTAGAACCTCCACCGACAAAGACATCTATTAGACCAAAGCTAAAGAAATTAGCAATCATACATCCAATCGTCACACCGATGATGTATTTAGGGTTGTAAAAGGCCAAGAAATTCATCATCTCAGAAATACGGAACTGGTAGGCACCGTAGCTAATGGCATTAAGGGGTGGGGTGATGGTCAAAACCACATAGATAGCAGCAACGATAGCAATATCTGCCATATCACGAACAGTTAATTTTTTCATGTTTTCTCCTTTGGCGGTTTCCCGCGTAAAATATGCTTGGTGAAAGAAGCTAAGCACCAAGGGTTGAGATTATCAACCTTATCAGTATAGCACAATATATGACTTTATGCTATACTAAAATCATGAAAAAACTAATAAAAACTTTCTTTGATAACGAAATCCTCTCCTACTTATTTTTCGGTGGAGCTACTACTCTGATCTCGATTTTATCACGTTTGCTTATTTACCATATCAGTCACCAGGAAATCCTAGCAACCGTACTCGCAAATATCATTGGGATTCTCTTTGCCTTTATCACAAATGACACCATCGTCTTTAAGCAAAAGAGAAAGAATTGGCCGACTCGCCTGGCTAAGTTTTTCTTAGCTCGTCTCTCTACTCTTGGTCTTGACGTTCTTTTAACTTATATCTTTGTTACATCTTATCCCGATATTATCGGGCAATTTGTCAACGATCAACTAGATCAGGTTAATGCCATCGAAACGCTAATTGCGCAGGTTTTGATTATCATTCTTAACTATATTTTTAGTAAAGTATACGTTTTTTATAAATGAAATGGATGTCATTAAGCATTAAGGTTGCAATATTTAGGTATTTCAGGTACAATTAAGATTAGTTTTTGAAAGGAAATTATGAAAATGTTAAAAGATCTTAAAGAATTTTTGCTTCGCGGTAATGTCGTTGACCTCGCTGTCGGTGTGATCATCGCCTCTGCTTTTGGTGCTATCGTTACTTCACTTGTAAATGACATCATCACTCCACTTATCTTGAACCCAGCTTTGAAAGCGGCGAACGTTGAACGCATCGCTGAACTTTCATGGAATGGTGTTGGTTATGGTAGTTTCTTGAGCGCTGTTATCAACTTCTTAGTGATTGGCACTGTTCTTTTCTTCGTTATCAAAGCTGTTGAAAAAGCTCAAAACCTTACTAAGAAAGAAGAGCCAGCCGAAGATACACCTGCTGCTCCAACTGAACTTGAAGTTCTTCAAGAAATCAAAGCCCTTCTTGAGAAAAAATAAGACAAATAAAGGATCTAGCTTCATGCTAAATCCTTTTTCTTTACTCTTTCGGCAATTTACCAGCCTTTTCGAGCATTTTCTTAATCAAGTAAGGCATCTTCACATTTTCACGGCCTTTTTTCTCAATGAGTTTTTTCACAAATTCTGGCATCTGGAGGTCGTCTGTCTCCTCCATAATATCCTTAGTGGTGGCTGACGGAGCTAGCTCGTCAAAGGTTTCTTCTTCTGGGAGAAATTCCTTAAATTCTTTATGTTCATTGGCTCTTACAGTATCAACTAAAGCATCAATTAAACGAGAGTCTGTGTTTGGCATAGGTGGTCGATGGTAGGTGACACCTAATTCTTGACATAATTCATAACATTCTACATCGTTATCAAAAAGAACTTCAATATGCTCACTGATAAAGCTAATTGGTACAAAAATATAATGCTCTGGATGTTGCTTTTGTTCTCTCAAATACTCGAGTACATCTGGCTTAATCCAAGGGATTCCAATATCACTCTCGCTCTGCCAAGTATTGGTATACTGGTCGGTTGTTAGACCGAGTTGCTCTGCTATCAACTTGCTATTATCAAAAATCTGATCGATATAAGGATCTCCAAAGTCCAAGGCAAAAATTGGAACACTATGGGCTGAAAAGATCACCTTAAAGGACTCTTCTCTCACATCGTTCCGTAAAATTTTGCTAATCTCATCTGTCCAAAAGTCCAGCAAAGACTGTTTCTGATACCAATCCTTAATGACTAAAAATTGGATTTGCTGGCTCTCCAGAAACTTTTCATACCCCATAACCGAGTAGAAGGAATAATGGGGTTCTAAAATCAAACAAATACACTCTTCAACACCATCAGCCTCCATCTGCTTGATCACATCAGGGATAAAGGGCCTAGAAAATTTGTTGGCAAAGTAGATGCCATACTCTTCTCCTAAACGTTCCTTGACTAAATTGACCTCCTCACGTGTAATCCTCTGCAGGGGCGTACCACCTATACGAACATAATTATCATAGAGAGTCTGAATCTCGTGATCTTTGGGTCTAACTCCACGACGAATATTGGTAAAAAAATCCGCCACACTCTCAAAGGTAATCTCTTCTGGTGAACCGAATGTCATCATTAAAATTGCTTTTTTCATTGATATGTCCTTGTGATATTTTTTTCAATTACCATTGTACCATGAAATATATCATAAATAAACGCTTTCATTCATTTTATTTTTATTTACTTCTCTTTGTCTTTCTCTCCATTCTATGATACAATGAAAAAAATGATATTAAAGGAGTTTTTATGACTTATCCCAACCTTTTAGAGCGTTTCTTGACCTACGTTAAGGTCAATACACGTTCCGATGAACACTCGACTACTACTCCAAGTACGCAAAGCCAGGTAGATTTTGCGACCAATATTCTTATCCCTGAAATGAAACGTGTCGGTCTGCAAAATGTTTACTACCTCCCAAATGGTTTTGCCATTGGTACCTTACCAGCAAATGATCCCAGCTTGAAACGGAAAATCGGGTTCATCTCCCACATGGATACAGCTGATTTTAATGCTGAGGGAGTTAATCCGCAAGTTATCGAAAACTATGATGGTGGAGCTATCGACTTAGGTGATTCGGGTTTTAAACTAGATCCAGCTGACTTCAAGAGTCTTGAGAAATATACAGGCCAAACGCTTATCACAACTGATGGCACAACCTTGCTGGGTGCTGATGACAAGTCAGGGATTGCTGAGATTATGACTGCAATCGAATACTTGACTGCTCATCCTGAAATCAAGCACTGTGAGATTCGCGTTGGTTTTGGTCCAGATGAAGAAATCGGTGTTGGTGCTGACAAATTTGATGTTGAAGATTTTGACGTTGACTTTGCCTATACTGTTGACGGTGGTCCGCTAGGAGAACTTCAGTACGAGACTTTCTCAGCAGCTGCTGCTGAACTCCATTTCCAAGGCCGCAATGTCCACCCTGGTACTGCTAAAGGTCAAATGGTCAATGTTCTTCAGCTAGCAATTGATTTTCATAATCAACTTCCAGAGAATGACCGACCTGAACTGACAGATGGTTACCAAGGTTTCTATCATCTTATGGATGTGTCAGGTAGTGTCGAGGAGGCGCGTGCAAGCTACATCATCCGTGACTTTGAAAAGGATGCCTTTGAAGCTCGTAAAGCAGCTATGCAGTCTATCGCTGATAAGATGAATCAAGAGCTTGGGAATGATCGCGTGATCTTGACTCTGACAGACCAGTACTACAATATGAAAGAGGTTATCGAGAAAGACATGACACCCGTTACCATTGCTAAAGCTGTTATGGAAGATCTAGGGATCACACCTATTATCGAACCAATTCGTGGTGGAACAGATGGCTCTAAGATTTCCTTTATGGGGATCCCAACTCCAAATATCTTTGCTGGTGGTGAAAACATGCATGGACGTTTTGAATACGTCAGCCTTCAGACTATGGAGCGTGCGGTGGATACCATCATTGGCATTGTAGCTTATAAAGACTAAAAAGACGAGGTAGCTCAGCTACTTCGCCTTTTTTTTATTCGTTTTATTGAGCACTTGGCTCAGACTCACTTTGCGCTTGCTTTTCTGTCGCTTGAGAAGCAGCTGTTTCACTGTCTTTCTCAGACTTAGATTGGCTAGCAGTTTCACTTACTTTTGAACGGAGTTCCTGGTTCAAGCTAATGATTTCTTTAGCTAGAGTGAGGAGACCTTCTTTATCACTGCTTTTGGCTGCAAGTTGATCAAATAGGGCATCAACACGTTCAAAGTCAGCATCGGATCCTTTGTTATCCTCTAAGTACTTGTGAAGAGAGAGCAAGACATTATAGAGTTTTTGATAGATAATCACGGTTTGTGGATCTTGTTCTGCTTCTTTTTTCTCTCGTTGGATAGTTGCTGCAATACGATTTAAAAGATCCTCAAGTTGTGTTTTAGCTTCGTCAAGGTCTGCATTTTCCTTTTCAGTAGCCGCTTTGATATTAGCTGCTTCTTCAGCTAGGGATTGTTTGACACCATCTTCTTTGACACGTGCTAGGAGTTGAGCAGCTTTAGTTAGGAGAGCATCCACTTCTTCCTTCTTAACATGGCTAACTCGCTCTTCTGGCATAAAATCACCGTAGAGTTCTTTTAGGAATTCATAGATGGCTGTCTTAGCAGTTTGACTATCTACTTTTTCCGTATCTAGAATAGTCTTACCAGCTTTTGTAGATACGGGTTCTTCTTTGAGAGCTTCTTCTACTTCTAGCTTAGTTTGGTAAATAGTTGGGAATAACTTATTCAAGTCGGTTGCTTTGAGGAAAGATTGTGACTGGTAAAGTTCCCATGTCAACTTGGCAACACGGTTCCGAAGTTCTTCTCTCAAACGACCATCAGATACATGTTCGTAGAAATACTTGATGTACTCTACTGTTGTTACTCCTGTACGATCACGGAAATCTTGCAAGGCCTGAAGTTTCGCTTCAATGGCAGCCAACTCTGTCTCATCTTGTGCTAGCTTGGCTTCCTGCAAATGAACCAAGAGTTCCTTCTTAGGCAGACCATAAGTGTCTGTATCCAGTGTATTGATTTTATCTACAAGGGCTTGATATTTCTTGTCCAAAGCTGATGTTTCAACTGGAGACACACTTCGATCCACATGGATATATTGCTTATCAAAGAGTTCCAAGGCTGCTAGGTATCCAGCAGTTGAGTTAGTCGCCAGTTTTTTCATGTTCTCGGTAAATTGACCCAAAGCAAGTTCAACCCGTCTCTGCATGATAGGTTGGTCTTTGTAGAGATTTCTACTTTCCGCTAACAATTGATCAACTTTAGAAAGAACAGTTTGTTCGTCAAAAGCTCCAGGCTGATAGCTTGATTGTAGTGTAGGAATCTTGTTTTTCAGAGCTACTTCATAGCCTTTGGTTTGAACCTTGATGTAGTGATTGTGGTCTCCGTGAGGAATCACAAAACTACCATTTTCTATTTGCAAACTATAAGGAGACACTCCATCACGTAAGGCAGTGGTATAGAGTTCATTTAGGAAATCCAGTTCTGGATTCCCAGTTTGGAGAGGAATACGAACATGTTCTTTTCGAACAGCATAGGGATGGATATGGGTTGGATCATAAGCTTGGTCTGGATTTCCAAAGACAAAGAAGCCGTTTGAAATACGAATCGCTTCGAGCGGAACCCCGTAGGTCTGTGAGATATACTTGATTTTTTCTTCATCGCTAGCATCTCTTGAGAAACTTTCCACAGTCTTTGCAAGTGGTTGAACGTGCTGAGACTGATGATTTTCTTTCAAGTGATCTTGGGCAGCTTTGATTTGGGCTGCAGTCAAGTCCTTCTTAAAGAAATAATGAGCGTGATCTCCATGTGACACTACAAAACCTTGCTCATCCTCACTAATGACGCGGTCAGCTGCAAAACCGTGATCATGGTCTTCACCGTGATGGTGGTCATGCTCCTCTCCATCGTGGTCATGGTCTTCATGGTTGGTATCCTGACTTCTATGGTCACCGTCTTGGTCATGAGGATGATTTGGTTGAGCTGGATGCTCTCCTGGCTTACTTTGATTTTCCAAAGGTGTTGGCTTCCCACTGTCGCTAGATAAAGGAATCATACGCGCAATCTTTTCTTCCAAGGCAGAAAGCTTTGTATATGGGATGAAATGATAGTGATTTCCATGAGGAATCGCTACTCCATTTGCGGTTCTACTAATAATTTTTGTTGGATCGAAGATGACACCATCTGACTCTGTATATCGTTGTTCACGCGGAAGTGCATAGAGTTGGCTTAGAAGATCCTGGATATCCCCTCCCTGATATCCTTGAGATATAGTTGCATCTTTATTATTCTCATTAGATTGAGGACGATAGTCAGTCACACTTGCTTGTTTTCTAGTTCCTGAGAGGTAGGCTTGGGCAGCAGCTAACTCGCTTGCAGACAAGGAGCTCTTTGGAATGTAGTGGTAATGCCCACCGTGAGGGACGATATAGGCATCGCCAGTATCCTCTATAATATCAGATGGATTAAAGATGTAGCCATCATCGGTGGTATAGCGGCCTTGAGATTGCGCAAGTGCCACTGCACTGTTAGAAGTTGGTGCATCATAAGTATGACCTTGTTTTTGGCGCTCAATTTCGTCCTTCGTACGAATATTATCAGCATGAGCCGCATCTTTAAGGTAGACATAATACTTGCCATCCACCTTGATAATGTAGCCACCTTTGATTTCGTTGACAATATCAGCATCTTTCAGTTGATAATTTGCATCTTTCATCAACAGTTCTTCGCTGAAAATCGCGTCAAAAGGAACTTTACCATTGTAATAATGGAAATGATCACCGTGTGAAGTCACATAACCTTGATCGGTAATTTTCACAACAATTTGTTCTGCCTGAATATCTTCTTTTTTGCTAACTTGATCTGGTGTCTGAGTCTCTGTTTTTTGAGAGTCTTGCTTCCCATCGACATAAGACACACGATTTGTATTTTTGTTTCCTTCTACCTGATGTTGGTTTAATGCATAGATACAAAGACTTAAGGAAAGGACTAGAGCCGATCCTGCCGCAAGATACTTTTTCTTAATTTTCATAATCTCCTCATTTTAATTCTTCTGCAAGAACACTCATATTTTCTTCTAGATTTTCTAAGTAAGTTTTGTCATTTTCAGGATCTGCTTCCAAAGGATTCAGTGTCTTTAGGCTAACTCCTGTTGATTTGACCAAAGTTTCAGCGACTTTAGAAGAAGCATTGCTCTCAGTAAAGATAGTTTTAACCTTATAGGTCTTAACGAATTCTTGAATTTCTGTTAGTTGTCTCGGACTTGGTTCTTGTTCAGGAGAAATCCCTGCTATACCAAGTTGTTTCAATCCAAACCGTTTAGCGAGATAAGAAAAAGCTGTGTGTTGTGTAACAAAAGTCTTTTGGCTCGCTTTTTCAAAAATAGGCTGGTACTTCTTAGTCAATTCTTGGGCTTTAGTAATAAAGTTTTTAGCATTCTTTTGATACGTTTCCTTATTGGCACTATCAAGTTCCGAAAGTTTGTCTGCAATAATCTGTGCCTCTTCACCTGCTTTTTCTGTATCTAACCAAGTGTGAGGGTCGTAGAGTGTTTTTTCATCAATACCGTCACCAGCTTCAACATCTTCTAAACCTGGTACACGCTCCAAGGTCATTCCTTCAGAAGCTTCTAAAACCTTAACTTTTGAATTTTTCAAGTTAGGATCTAGACTTCCCGCCCAAGACTCCAGTGTATGCGAGTGGTAGACAAAGACATCCGCGTCATAGATAGCAGCAATGTCATTTGCTGACGGTTCAAAGGAGTGAATCCCACTACTTGACTGAATCATCCGTACGTCATTCAAGTCCCCCGATACCTCTTTGACCATAGCATAGATTGGATAAAAACTTGTTACAATCTTCATCCCTTTTGCTTCTTGTTTTTCTTTTTGACTACATGCTCCTAAGACAAGAACCAGCAGACTTACCATTAATAGTAGAATTGTCCTTTTTTTCATCATTACTCCTTAACTAGTATTTAACCATTTAATTAACTAGTAAATAGTTTATCTTTATTTACACCATATGTCAAGATATTTTGCACATTTTCATGAAAAAAATGAGAACTAGAACTTACATTCTGTTCTCATTTTCGATTAATCTTTTCTAGTTCTCCTATCCTGTTTTTAGGAGTTAGAAAATGCTACTACCTTTACTTACTCTCTTTTAATAAAGCCAACAGCTTTTCAGCTTCAGCCATAATGGTATTGTTATCCTGAGCACCAAATAGCAGGTTATTTTTTAATCCTGTGAGAGTTTCTTTGGCATTGGACTTGATAATGGGGTCTTGGATCTTTGCAAGTAGCTCTTCAGCCTCTCTCAACTTCGCTTCAACCTTTTCAGTCTCGACCTGAGGTTCTTCTGGTTCCTCTGGTGATTCTTCTTCCGGCTCCTCAGTTGGTTTTGGAGATTCTGGTTTCTCACTTTGAGGCTTCTCTTCGCGTGGCTTTTCTTCCTCAGGTTTGTCTGTCCGAGGTTTCTCCTCGTTTGGTTTTTCCGTTTGATTGGTATCAGCTTGACCATTTTGGTTTCTTTGAACATGGTCACTTGCATTGCCCCAACCACTATCTGAATGCGGACGTTCGTTTGGATGTTCGACATAGTACTTGACAGTCGCAAAGAGATCTTCTAGACTATACCCCTTAGGTGCCTCATAAAGTCCTTCGTCAAACCACTCAAATTTGATGTTATGGTAATGATCATAATGAGGAATGATTAAACTACCGTTTTTAACTTCCACGGTATGTTGGAGATTGTAAGGCATACGATCAAGCGGCACCTTCTTAGCTGCTTTCACGCGATTGTAGATAGCTTCTGCTCCTTTAGCCTCTGTATTTCCTGAATCCTGATGGTCTGTTGAAGGAGGTGTCAAACCTTTTTCTTTAGCATAAACTTGGGCTGCTGCTCTTTCAGTTTCAGACAAACTATCTTTCTTAATCCAATGACTATGAGTCATATGCGGAGTTACATAGGCATCCCCCTCATCACTGGTGATATCACGAGGATCAAAGATATAACCATCTTCTGTTGTATACTTGCCTGCCAACTTGGCTATTTGTATCTCATCATCTGTGTAAGTTATTTGCGCATTCGCTTTTCCTAAACGTTCTGGATGACGAATCGGTGCTAGAAAGGCCAAGATATCATTAACCAACTGGACTTTATCACTTGAGCCATCATTGAGGCGGTCCAACAGTTTATCCAAAGTGTCAAAATCAGCTTGGCGCCCTTTATTATCAAGTAAGTCTTGATGAACTCTTGCTAGTAAATCATAAGCCTTATTGTAAAATCCTTGATCACCAGATGGGAGGTTGGTTTTCTTAGCTCCTAGCTTATGAGCTAAACTTTCTTGCTTGGCTAGTTTACTATCAATGGCTGCTGCTGTTTCTGCTGAAAGCTTCTTGGCAGGAATATAACGAGAGATTCCATTCTCCTCAAATACATAGCCATTAGCTACTTTTCGAATCGCCTGTTTGACTAATTTCTCATCAATGGGATTACTTGGAGATGGTTGAGGATTTGGTGCAGGTTGCGGGCTTGGACTAGGTTCCGGAGTCTGTTGTGGACTTGGTTGTTCTGGTCTTGAATCCGGCACCCAATGATTCGAACGATAGCGAGGTGGGATGATGCGAGCGATTCGTTCTTCCAATTCAGACATCTGTGAATAAGGGATGAAATGGTAATGGTTCCCATGAGGCACAGCAACTCCTCTAGCCGTTCGACTTGTAATCTGCGCTGGATCAAAGACAAGGCCATCAGATTCTACGTGTCGTTGACTCAAAGGCAGTTTGTAGAGCTGTCTCAAAAGACTATCAATGTCATCACTTTGACTTGCTTGACTGTTAGTGTTGCTGTTGTTGTTTGTGTTCGTATTTGTATAGCTGTTGCCTTGGTTATTATAGGATGGGGTCCATCTATCTACATCACTGCTAGCACTGTTGTTAATGGTACGGCGATAAGTAGGCGTATTCGATTGACCACTTCTACCAGTTAGGAAGGCTTCTGCTGCAGCCAATTCACTAGCTGATAACTCACTCTTAGGAATGTAATGGTAATGGTTGCCATGAGGAACGATATAAGCATCACCAGTATCTTCAATGATATCAGAGGCATTAAAGATGTAGCCATCGTCTGTGGTGTAGCGTCCCTGTGAACGTGCCAAAGCAACAGCGCTATCGTTTGCTGAAGTTCCTCCTTCACGATACTGACTATGCTCTTGTTTTTGCCGATTGATTTCTTCTTTTGTACGGACATTATCCGCATGGGCTGCATCCTTAAGGTAAACATAGTATTTTCCGTCCACCTTGATTACATAACCACCCTTGATTTCACTGACAATATCTTCGTCTTTGAGCTGGTAGTTTGGATCCTTCATCAGCAACTCTTCACTGATGATAGCATCATAAGGGACCTTCCCATTGTAATAATGATAGTGGTCTCCATGTGAAGTGACATAACCTTGATCAGTTATCTTGATGACGATTTGTTCGGCATTAATGCCTTCTTTTTTACTGACCTCATCAGGAGTCAGATTCTCTGTTTTTTGCGCAGCCTGTTTTCCATCTATATAGGAAACACGATTATTTTCTTTGACTGTTCTGGCTTGATACAGTCCCAACTCGTAAGAACAAACACTTAAAATTAAAGCTGCCGCAGAACCAGCAAGGTATTTTTTATTAATTTTCATTGAAACTCTCTTTCTTTTTGATATTTCTAGTTGCAATTCATTTCTAAATTGCAGAAACTCCTCTCTATTACTTAACTGGTTAATAGTTTACTCCTAAATTTGCAACTTGTCAAGGATTTTATGAACCAGTTAAGTATTTTTGTTCTGCACCACTACTTTTTTCTTTTAAAAGGTTCATATAATTCATTTTCCTGAAATTTCATTTAAAAATATCAAAAAAAGCCCCTGCAACTGAGTTGCAAGGACTTTTCGATTAATCAAAATTAACGTATTCTTTTTGAAGTTCAAGAACTTCTTCCATTGTTGAGCATTCTGTAAGGGCACGGTTTGCGTACTCTTCCATCTTAGCCGTGTCGAGTTTCTTCATCAAGCTACGTGTACGAAGTACTGATGTTGCTGACATAGAGAATTCATCCAAGCCCATTCCGACAAGAAGTGGAACAGCTTGTTGGTCACCAGCCATCTCACCACACATACCAGCCCATTTCCCTTCAGCGTGAGCTGCTTTGATAACGTTGTTGATCAAGCGAAGGATTGATGGGTTATATGGTTGGTAAAGGTATGAAACTTGCTCGTTCATACGGTCTGCCGCCATTGTGTATTGGATCAAGTCGTTTGTACCGATTGAGAAGAAGTCAACTTCTTTAGCAAATTGGTCTGCAAGCATTGCTGCTGCTGGGATTTCGATCATGATACCAACTTGGATATTATCCGCAACTGCAACACCTTCAGCAAAAAGGTTTGCTTTTTCTTCGTCAAAGACTGCTTTCGCTGCACGGAATTCTTTCAAGAGTGCAACCATTGGGAACATGATACGCAATTGACCGTGAACAGACGCACGAAGAAGGGCACGGATTTGTGTGCGGAACATAGCATCTCCAGTTTCAGAAATAGAGATACGAAGGGCACGGAATCCAAGGAATGGGTTCATTTCGTGAGGCATATCGAAGTAAGGAAGTTCCTTATCTCCACCGATATCCATTGTACGAACGACAACAGGTTTACCGTTCATTCCTTCAAGTACAGCCTTGTAAGCTTCGTACTGCTCATCTTCTGTTGGGAAGTCTTGAGAATCCATGTACAAGAACTCTGTACGGTAAAGACCAACAGCTTCAGCGCCATTGTCATTGACACCTTCAACGTCTTTTGGAGTACCGATATTGGCAGCCAATTCAAAGTGTTTACCATCAGCAGTTACTGTTTTGGCATCTTTCAAGAGAGCCCATTCAGCTTTTTGCTTCGCATAAGCTTCACCAGCTGCCTTGAATTCTGCTGCTTGCTCATCAGTTGGGTTGATAATAACCTCACCAGTGATACCGTTAACGGCAAGGATGTCACCATCTTTAACGATTTCAGTGATGTTGTTTGTACCCAATACAGCAGCAATTTCAAGTGTACGTGCCATGATAGCTGAGTGGCTTGTACGTCCACCGATGTTTGTTACAAAAGCTTTAACAAAATTTTTGTCCAATTGAGCTGTATCTGAAGGAGTTAAGTCATGCGCAATCACAATCACTTCTTCATTGATAGAAGCTGGGTTTGGCAATTTTTTACCAAGGAGATTTGCCAATACACGTTTTGTCACGTCGCGGATATCCGCTGCACGTTCTTGCATGTATGGGTTGTCTTCCATGCCTTCAAAGATAGTGATGAACATGTCTGTCACTTCTTTCAGACCTGCTTCTGCATTCACTTTCTTCGCACGGATAGTTTCTTTAATTTGGCTGATCATTTCAGGATCAGCAAGCACCATTAAGTGAGCGTCAAAAACTTGAGCAGCTTCTTCCCCTAGCGTACCTACTGCTTTCTCACGGATAACAGAAAGCTCGTCTTGTGATGCTTGTAAAGCGGCATCAAGGCGAGCTTCTTCTGCGTTTGTATCTTCGACTGTAACAGTCTCGAATGACAAATCCGGTTGAACGAGTAGATATGCTTTAGCAACTGCAACACCATCTGACGCTGCGATTCCTTTAAGCATTTCTGTCATTTCCTTATGCCAATCCTTCTTTTTCCATTGTTTCAGAGATAGCAGCGATTGCATCGTCAGCATCTGCACCTTCAGCTGAAATTGTAACGTCAGCACCTTGGCCAACACCAAGACTCATAACACCCATGATAGATTTAAGGTTTACTGATTTACCTTTGTACTCAAGAGTGATATCTGAAGCAAATTTGCTAGCTGTTTGAACCAACAATGTTGCTGGACGTGCGTGAATACCTGTTTCTGCCACTACGTGGAAATCTTTAGAAGCCATAGTTTGACTCTCCTTTAAGTGTTTTCTATTTGAGTTATAAGTGATAACCCTTACAATAGTGTATTATATCACCTTCAAGATAATTTTTCAAGTGTTTTATGGACTTTCTTCAATTTCCTTTCAGATAACTTGCTGAAAATCTTCTATATAAATTACCAACATACAGGATATAGTTTTTTTGTTTTAATAAACTTTGATAGTTCAATGAAAACGCAATCTTCATCAATTGCATTACACTATATATAGTGTCCTATTTTTAAATATTTTTATCTAAAACACAATATTTAGTCAAAATTGTTTGACAAAGTTTTTTTTTCTGATATACTAAGAAAGTAATCAAATTTTATGAGGAGTTACGAAAATGGTAACGGTTTATTCTAAAAATAATTGTGTACAATGTAAAATGACCAAACGTTTCTTGGATAGCAACAATGTCGCTTATCGTGAGATCAATCTCGATGAACAACCTGAGTACGTCGATCAAGTTAAAGAGCTTGGTTTCAGCGCTGCTCCTGTTATCCAAACACCAACTGAAATCTTTTCAGGCTTCCAACCAGGAAAACTGAAACAGTTAGCATAATCTTAGTACATCATCCAGAAGAAACTGCTTCTAGGGCTAACTTAGAAGCCTTTCTTTTGTAATTAGATAAGGGAATTTTTATGGGATTAAAACATCTTGAGGACGTAACTTACTTCCGTCTCAATAACGAAATCAACCGTCCTGTTAATGGACAAATCATGCTTCATAAAGATAAGGAAGCCTTGGATGCTTTCTTTAAAGAAAATGTGGCTCCAAACACTATGGTTTTTGATTCAATCACTGATAAAATCAACTACCTTATTGAACATAACTATATTGAAACTGCATTTCTCAAGAAGTACCGTCCAGAGTTTTTGGAAGAATTGCATCAATTTATCAAGAACCAAAACTTCCAATTCAAATCATTCATGGCTGCCTATAAGTTTTACAATCAGTACGCCTTGAAGACTAACGACGGTGAATACTACCTTGAAAATATGGAAGACCGTGTCTTCTTTAATGCGCTTTATTTTGCTGACGGTGATGAAACAATTGCGACTGATATTGCCAATGAAATCATCCACCAACGCTACCAACCAGCTACTCCTTCCTTTTTGAACGCAGGCCGTGCTCGTCGTGGGGAATTGGTATCGTGCTTCTTGATTCAAGTAACTGATGATATGAACTCTATCGGACGTTCCATCAACTCAGCCCTTCAACTTTCACGTATCGGTGGTGGTGTGGGAATTTCCCTCAGCAACCTTCGTGAAGCTGGAGCTCCTATCAAAGGCTATGAAGGTGCTGCTTCTGGTGTCGTTCCAGTTATGAAACTCTTCGAAGACAGTTTCTCCTACTCAAACCAACTCGGGCAACGTCAAGGTGCTGGGGTTGTCTACCTCAACGTCTTTCACCCAGATATCATCGCTTTCCTTTCCACTAAGAAAGAAAATGCTGATGAAAAAGTTCGTGTTAAAACTCTCTCACTTGGTGTTGTGGTGCCTGATAAATTCTACGAATTGGCTCGTAAAAATGAAGAAATGTATCTCTTTAGCCCATATTCTGTAGAGCTTGAATATGGTGTACCGTTCAACTACATCGACATCACTGAAAAATACGATGAATTAGTCGCAAATCCAAATATCCGCAAGACAAAAATCAAAGCGCGTGATTTGGAAACTGAAATCTCTAAATTACAACAAGAATCTGGTTACCCTTATGTAGTCAATATTGATACAGCTAACCGTGCTAATCCCGTTGATGGTAAGATTATCATGAGTAACTTGTGTTCTGAGATTCTTCAAGTTCAAGAACCAAGCTTAATCAACGATGCTCAAGAATTCCTTCAAATGGGAACAGACGTTTCATGTAACCTTGGATCAACCAACGTGGTCAACATGATGACTTCACCTGACTTTGGTCGTTCTATCCGTGCGATGGTTCGTGCTTTGACTTTCGTTACAGATAGTTCACACATCGTAGCTGTTCCTACTATCGACCACGGAAATAGCTTGGCCCACACCTTTGGTCTTGGTGCTATGGGACTTCATAGCTACCTTGCGCAACAACTCATCGAGTACGGATCACCTGAGTCAATTGAATTTACAAGCATCTACTTTATGCTTATGAACTACTGGACCTTGGTGGAATCAAACAATATAGCCCGTGAACGTGGTATCACCTTCCACAAGTTTGAAAAATCAGACTATGCTAACGGAAGCTACTTCGACAAGTATGTGACAGGCGAGTTTATTCCAAAATCAGACCGTGTTAAAGAACTCTTTAAAGATGTCTTTATCCCAAGTGCTGCTGATTGGGCGGAACTTCGCGAAAAGGTTCAAGCAGATGGTCTTTATCACCAAAACCGTCTAGCTGTTGCTCCAAATGGTTCTATCAGTTACATCAACGATGTTTCTGCTTCTATCCACCCGATTACGCAACGTATCGAAGAACGCCAAGAGAAGAAAATCGGTAAAATCTACTATCCTGCTGCAGGTTTGTCAACAGATACTATCCCTTACTACACTTCTGCCTACGACATGGATATGCGCAAGGTGATTGATGTTTACGCTGCTGCAACAGAGCACGTGGACCAAGGGCTTTCACTCACTCTCTTCATGCGTAGCGACATTCCAAAAGGTCTTTACGAATGGAAGAAAGAAAACAAACAAACGACACGTGACTTGTCAATCCTTCGTAACTATGCCTTTAACAAGGGTATCAAGTCTATTTACTACGTTCGTACCTTTACAGACGACGGTGGAGAAGTCGGTGCTAACCAATGTGAAAGCTGTGTAATTTAATTTTATTCTGAGCTAACTAAATTTCCTCAGATTACTAATTAAATGACTACACTAGACTAAACTTGGACAAGCATCTAAAATACTATGAAAAACTAAAAAGTCGGGCTTCCGACTTTTTGTGCGATACTCTTCTCAGACTATGATAAAATTGAGATGATTCGACAATCGCATTATTACACACAGAAAGAGATTTCAAATGGAAACTTACTACAAAGCCATTAACTGGAATGCCATCGAAGATGTCATCGACAAATCAACTTGGGAAAAGCTAACGGAGCAATTTTGGCTTGATACGCGTATCCCCTTGTCAAATGACCTAGACGACTGGAGAAAACTATCAAACAAAGAAAAAGACTTGGTTGGAAAAGTCTTTGGTGGTTTGACCCTTTTAGACACCATGCAATCTGAAACAGGGGTTCAAGCGCTTCGCTCAGACATCCGTACACCGCATGAGGAAGCTGTTTTCAACAACATCCAGTTTATGGAATCTGTCCACGCAAAATCCTATTCTTCTATCTTCTCTACCTTAAACACCAAGGCTGAGATTGAAGAAATCTTTGAATGGACCAACACTAACCCCTACCTACAAAGAAAAGCGGAGATTATCAATGAAATCTATCTCAATGGTAGCCCACTAGAAAAGAAAGTTGCTAGCGTTTTCCTTGAAACCTTCCTCTTCTACTCTGGTTTCTTTACACCGCTCTACTATCTCGGTAACAACAAACTGGCCAACGTTGCGGAAATCATCAAACTGATAATTCGTGATGAGTCTGTTCACGGAACCTACATTGGTTACAAATTCCAACTTGGTTTCAATGAATTGCCTGAAGAAGAGCAAGAAAAGCTCAAAGAATGGATGTACGACCTGCTCTACACTCTCTACGAGAATGAAGAGGGCTATACAGAAAGCCTCTATGACGGTGTTGGCTGGACTGAAGAAGTTAAAACCTTCCTTCGTTACAATGCCAATAAGGCTCTTATGAACCTAGGACAAGATCCACTCTTCCCAGATTCAGCTGATGATGTCAACCCAATCGTTATGAACGGTATTTCAACAGGGACTTCTAACCACGACTTCTTCTCTCAAGTCGGAAATGGTTACCTCCTTGGTGAAGTTGAAGCTATGCAAGATGAGGATTACAACTACGGTTTGGACTTAATTTGACCAATCATTCAAAATATCATGGTTTGTTTAAAACAACCATGGTATTTTTGTTTTTGTTTTATTTTGTTTTTTTCTATTTGATTGATTGAGCGTTTTATGGTAAGATAATAATAGTAGAAATCGAGGTGATAAGGATGCTAAAGCAAGAAAAACTAGATAGTATTCTAGAAGCAGTAAACACAAAAGGCACTATTACTGTAAAAGAGATTATGGAGAGTCTTGATGTGTCAGATATGACAGCTCGCCGCTACTTACAAGAATTGGCAGATAAGGATTTGCTTGTTCGTGTGCACGGTGGCGCTGAAAAACTTCGTACAGGTTCTCTCTTAAACAACGAACGCTCAAATGTTGAAAAACAAGGCTTGCAGATTGCTGAAAAACAAGAAATTAGCCGTTTTGCAGGTCATTTGATTGACGAAGGTGAAACCATTTTTATCGGGCCAGGAACAACCTTAGAATGTTTTGCTCGTGAACTCCCAATTGATAATATTCGTGTTGTAACAAACAGTCTTCCTGTTTTTCTCATCCTAAACGAACGAAAACTAACAGATTTGATTTTGATTGGTGGAAATTATCGCTCTATCACTGGTGCTTTTGTGGGGACACTCACCTTGCAGGATTTGACCAACCTTCAGTTTTCTAAGGCTTTTGTTAGCTGTAATGGCATTAAGGATAAGGCTATTGCCACTTTCAGTGAGGAAGAGGGCGAAGCCCAACGAATTGCCTTGAATAATGCCAATAAAAAATACTTACTGGCAGATCACAGTAAGTTTAATAAGTTTGATTTTTACACTTTCTACAATATCTCAGAGATTGATACAATCGTTTCAGATTCCAAACTGAGTCAGGAGACATTTGAAAATCTATCGAAACAAACAACCATTCTTTTATCAAAACCATAAAAAATTCCCCTGCCACTTGGTGGGGAATTTTTTTGTTAGTTTTAGTCGATAATCTGCGTCTCAGCTAGTTTCTTGTACCAATGAGCCGATTTCTTTGGATAACGCTCCTGGGTTTCAAAATCAACATAGAAGAGGCCATAACGCTTTTCATAGCCATTTGACCAAGAAAAGACATCCATCAGCGACCAGATAAAGTAGCCTTTTACATTGGCTCCATCGGAGATTGCATCTGCAATCACTTCCATATGTTTCTTAACATAATCAATCCGTCCATCATCGTAGACTGTTCCATCCACAAACTCATCTTTGTATCCGAGACCATTCTCTGTGATGTAGATTTTCTTGTAATTTGGGTAATCTTTCTTCACGCGCATGATTTGATCATACAAACCTTGAGGATAGATAATCCAATCCCAGTCCGTACGTGGCACATAATCTGGAGCTACTCGACGTCCAACTCCCTTAATCTGATACTTAGAGCTTCCTTTTTCACCCTTACCGTTATGAATGATTTCTGTTTCGCCATCAAAGGCTTGCATCCAATCACTCATGTAGTAGTTAATTCCAAGGAAGTCATTCAGGTCTTTTGCAGCTTCTAGCACAGCGAAGTCTTCTTCACGCAGATCTAAACTTCCACCATTGACTGCTAAGATATGGTTGACACCTTCCATGGTTTCGTCGGAATAGCGTCCTAGATAAGTCGCATCTAGGATAAACTTGTTATGGATAATATCTTCTAACTCAGCTGCACGAATATCTGCAGGATTTTCAGGATCCAGAGGATACTTAGTAGGCAGTGCATGAACCACACCAATTTCACCCTTATATCCCTTATCCTTGAAAAGTTTTACTGCACGCGCATGCGACACCATCATATTGTGATGAGATTGGAAGACTTTGGCAAGGTCGTACTGAATACCTGGAGGGAATTTCCCAACCAAATACTGGCCATCCCCTATCGGCCCAATTTCATTAAAGGTTGTCCAAAAGTTAACTTCAGGAAATTCTTCAAAACAGAAAGCTGCATAATCCACAAAGTGATCAATGTTTTCTCTGTTTAGGAAATCTCCGTTTGAATGAAGCGCCTCTGGCGTGTCAAAGTGATGAAGAGTCACGAATGGCTCAACATGCCGTTTGTGGCACTCTGCAAATAATTTATGATAGAACTCAACCCCCTTGTCATTAACCTTCCCATAACCAGTTGGAAAGATACGTGACCAAGCGATTGAAATACGGATACCATTGACACCATACTCTTCTGCAAGTTTGAGGTCAACTGGGTATTTGTGATAGAAATCACTGGCTGGTTCAGCAGTGTACCAGTAGTTATCTTTGAGGTATTTGTCCCAGGCGACTGGCCCTTTACCATCAGTATGTGTAGCACCTTCTGCTTGGTAGGCTGCTGTTGCTCCGCCAAAAATAAAGTCTTTTGGAAGTGTTTTTGTCATTTGATTCACCTTTCAAGAAATAGAACTGAGATGGGGATATAGTTGGGAGGAGTTCCTCCATCTCACTTCTTTGGTATTTACATTTTATTCTTCAAACTGCGCTTGAACGAAGGCAAGAGCGCCTTTTCCATCACGAGTCAGTTTAATGTATTGGCCACCTTCTGTCTTAGCAAGTTTGATACCAAGTTTGTCGGTTTCGGCCTTCATGTCTTCAAAGTTTGAAGCAACTTGAGGAGCAAGGATAACCAGATCAAACTCAGGCAACATTTCACGGTGAGCTCCATAGCCACCAGCTGCTGCCTTGACAGGGACATTGTACTCTGCAGCTGCTTTGTTTAGAGCATTTGCAAGGAGACCACTTGTACCTCCACCAGCACAGAGAACGAGGACATTTGTTTCTTCAGTGATTGTGTTTTGCGCTGCTTCTACACCTGCTTTTTCAAGAATAGCATCTGCTTTGGCAGTATTGAAGTTTGCTGCTACTTTTTCTTTCAATTCATCATTGACTTTACCAGAACGCTCTTCTTCAAGGATTTGTTCATCATAGACTTTAAGGAATGGATAGTAAATGACAATGTCAACAACGATTAGAAGGGCAGCAAGAATGAACGATAGAACTTGGAAGTTTGTACCGAGAACAATACCGAGCGGACCTGGTGTTGTCCAAGGAAGGTTGGCTGTAAATGAGTTCATGCCAAGCGTCTCAATGAAGAATTTAAAGATCCATACGTTGGCAATTGGCGCAAAGATAAATGGAATAAAGAAAATCGGGTTCAATACAAGCGGTGCACCAAACAGAATTGGTTCATTTACACCAAAGAAAGTTGGAACTACTGAAGCACGTCCGATTGCACGGTTACGTTTTGATTTTGTTAACCACATGAACATGAATGGAACAACCAGTGTCGCACCCGTACCACCCATGGTAACGATAAACATTTGTGTACCTGAAGTAAGGATCTTGTCTGCATGCATCCCTTGTTGAAGAAGGTTTAAGTTGACTTCAGCATTTGCATAGGTAATAGCTGCGATTGCTGGCTCGACGATTGAAGGACCGTGGATACCAACAAACCAGAAGAAGGCAAAGGCACCAAAGATAATGGTAATACCTAGATAACCATCAGCAGCAGAGAATAATGGTGCAAAGAATTTACCGATTGATTCAGCTACGCTTGCACCAACAAAATGACGAGCTAGTAAATCAAGAGCATAAAGAGAAACCACTGATAGAGTGAATGGAATCACATCTTTAAAGACTTGTGAGATATTTGGTGGAACTTCGTCAGGCATACGAATAGTGACGTTGTTCTTAACACAAACCTTATAGATGGCTACAGTAACAAAGGCAGCAAGGAAGGCTGAAAGCAACCCTTTTGTTCCAAGGAAACCTGTTGCAAAGCCACCTTCAATCGGATCAGCTGCCAACATCAACAAACCAACAATCGCAGCCAAAAGTGTTGACATATAGTTGATTTGGTTGGTTTTCTCCATGCTACGGTTTACTGAGTCGGTCAATGACTTAGCTGTTGTACCAGCTACCAAGAGAGCTAGAATCCCCATTGAATAGCTATAAGGTTTCATGAGGAGATTAACAACATCATCAGACCATTTAAAGCCCCATGAGTTTGGTACAAAAGCAATCAAGATAAAGATACTTGAGAAGAGAATAACAGGCATCCCTGCAATGAAACCATCACGAATAGCACGAAGGTAGATATTACGAGATAATTTCTCAAAGAAAGGTTTTCCTTTCTCAATAAATGCAATTAGTTTGTTCATTACTTAACTCCTCTCTTGTAGAGTTCGATTAAATGGTGCATCAAATCTTTTAACAAAATGGTAGTCATCAAGTGGTCTTGACCGTGCATCATGGTTACACTATAAGCTAAGTCCTCACCAGCTGCCTCCTTGGTCAATAGACTTGTTTGCGCGTGGTGAGCCTCTGCAATGCAAGAACCAGCTTCCTCGACTAAGCTATCTGCTTTCGCAAAATCGCCAGCTTCAGCAGCCTTCAAGGCTTCCAATAGCTTTGAACGAGCATCGCCAGCATAGGCTACGATTTCAAAACCTAACAATGTTACTTCTTCTCTATTCATGATAGAATTCTCCTTATGTATTTTTAATTAAATTTTTATGACAATAAACGTTGGATATGTAGAACTAGATAAACTCGCTCACTCTTATACAAATCAAGACCAGTATGTTGCGTAATCACATCATAGATCTTGGAGCCAATCTCGAACGCTTTTGGATAGGATTGTTTAATATGGTCTTCCATATCTAGAAGCGATTGATTATCATCTCTGGAACGGTCTAAATAATCCAAAAAATAGTTGAGATGAATCATAAAGCGATCATAGAAATGGTTATTCTCTTCGGTTCGTTGAATAGCGTAACTCTTCAGCACTTCTTCAACATTCCTGAGAATTTCTTTCCTCTTATCAATCGACTCAACCACTTGAACTTCATTCTCCCCTTCGGCATTGATGAAATGATAAGCGATCCGAATAATTTCATCCTCGGGGAAATTATCTGTCAACTTCTGACGATAAATTTCAAAAGCTTCATTAGCAATTTGAAAAGCGATAGGATACTTAGTAGAAATATCTGGTAGATTGCTATCCTTGTACCTTCCTTGTGTTAGAGCTTGGTAAGAACAGTAAATATGATCTGTCAAGGTTACGTAGAGATACTCTTGAATCGGATAGTGATATTTCTTAGAAAGATTATCAATGATCTCGTAGGTTACTGTGATAAAATCAAGCGGGACATCTTTGAGCAGAGCCATAAAGTTTTCCCTAGACTCTTCTGTCTTCATCCGAAAGATTTTCTCAACTTGTTCTTCAGCAATCAAATCCCCTTTCTTTTTCCCAAATGCAATCCCCTTACCAATCACAATCACTTCTTCTCCTTTGTCATTTCTGACAAGCGAGACGTTGTGATTCATTGGATTTAGAATTCGATACATGGCAACCTCCTTTTATATCCTAAAGGTATATGAGTATAAAAAATGACCACAAATGAACTAGAAAATCTATTGATTTCTAATTCACCTGTGATCATGCCTAATATTACTTAGTAACACTCACCTTGTATTAACTTGTGATTTAAGTATAGCACAAGTAAGTTTTTTTGTAAACCTTTACATTCAACTTTTTTTAAAATTTTTTTTAGATTCATGTTCCTAAACTAGGAGGAAGATTTTACACGCGTTCAGTCCATGAAGTCGCTGTTGTTTGAAGAACTTTGTTGAGTTCGTCAATGTTTTCAAATCCAGTTGTGCGAAGCCAGTCGCGAGCTGCTGCCTCACCATCTTTGATGTAGGCTTCAACTGATCCAGCCCATGTTGCACGGCCGCAAAGAACTCCGTTGAAGTTTGCGCCTGATTCGTGGGCAAAGACAAGTGTTTCTTGGAAGAGTTTAGCTGACACACCCGCACTCAAGTAGATGTATGGCAAGTTCGTTGCTTCATCTTGAGCTTTGAAGAAGGCTGCTGCTTCTTCGCGAGTATGGACGATTTCACCATCGCCAAAACCTTCAACGTATTTGACGTTGACTGGAACTTCCACTTTCAAAACATCAATGTTGAAGCGTGGGTCTGAGAAGACTTTCATAGCACCGATAACTTTATGTGGTTTTACTTTGGCGTATTCTGCAGAGCCAGCGTCAGCGATTTTTTCATCGTAAGCGAGGATTTCAAGGAAGAATGGAATATCTTCCGCCACACACTCAGAGCCAATGCGTTCGATGTAGGCTTGTTTTTGTTGGTTGAGTTCGTCAGAACTGTCTACATCGTAGTAAAGCAAGAATTTGACTGCATCCGCACCTTGTTCCTTAATACGTTTTGCAGACCAAACATCCAAGCAGTCTGGTAAGCGTTTAGTGCTTGTTGTGTCGTAGCCAGTTTTCTCATAAGCAAGGAGAAGACCAGCATTTGCATCAAGTGCTTTTGTAGCTGGAAGTCCATACTCTGGGTCTAGAAGCATAGATGAAGCGTATTTTGTCAATTCATCTGCTACCAAGACTTTGAGTTCTTCCATTTGAGCTACTGTTGGCTCTTCTGTTTGGTATTGAGCCATGAGGCGTTTCAAAGCACCACGTTGGTCAAAGGCGAGAGCTGAGATGATTCCATTTTCATCTGAAAGTTTTTCTAAGCATGCACGTTTTTGTTCTGTTAAAGCCATTTTATACCTCTTTTACTATTAATTGATCATATAGAGCTTGATAGTTAGCCATATTGATATGACCTGTCATCTTTTCTTGAGCGTTGAGCATACCAAGGACATTTGCCTTGATGAGGAGTTCTGCATCCGATTCCTTATGAAGAAGTCCTGATGAAATACCTGCAACAGTAGAATCTCCAGATCCGACAGGATTAACTACCTGAATTCTTGGAATATCTACCTTGTAGAAAGTATCCCCATGTTTTGCAAAAGCACCATTTGCACCAAGTGAAACGATAATCCACTCAATCCCTGCAAACAAAGGCTCTTGGAGAACTTCTTTTAATTCATCCACATCCTCAGAAACTTCTTTCCCAAGAAGCTGAGACAATTCTTCGTTATTTGGTTTAATTACTGTTGGTTTATGTGGTGATTCAAGAACCGCCTGAAGAGCTGCACCTGAGCAATCCAGAACAACTGGTTTCCCTGCTTGATTAGCAAGCTCTACCAAGCTCGCATAGTAATCAACTGGAAGGCCTGCTGGCAGACTGCCTGAAATAGCGACTACTTCCACAGTGTCAAGGAGATTCTCGAAATGAGCCAAGAAATTTTGCCCTTCTTGTTCCAGAACTTCGGGTCCTTTTTCAAGGATTTCTGTTTGGTTATCTCCGTGCAGAATTGCGATACAGTTACGAGTCTCTCCTTGAATGGAGAAGAAACGTTTCGTTACTTTATCATCGATATGTTCTACTAAAAACTCACCAAGTTTACCACCGACTAAACCAGTAGCTACAACAGAATCACCAAATTCTGAAAGAACTCGCGTAACATTGAGACCTTTACCACCAGCTGTCTTGGTCACGTCCACCACACGGTTGACAGTGTCAATTTTCAATTCATCCAAAGGATAGGAAATATCAATGGATGGATTCATTGTGACTGTTAAAATCATGCGTCACCTCTTAGTCGTGGTATTCACCACGATCCCATTTTTCAAGGAATTCTGTAAAGAAGTTTGCATCCGCTTGATGAGCATTGTGAGTTTCAACGTGCTCGATTTTAGCTATCAATTTTTTGTTTTCTTCTGATGGTTTATATTCGGCATTGATGAAAGCTTCGATGATATCACACATGAGCAATTCACCAGTGATTTTACCACCAAAACCAATAACGTTGGCATTCAACTGTTCTTTAGCGTAAAGAGCTGTTGTCATATCACGAACCAAGGCAGAACGTACACCTGGAACTTTATTTACAGCGTTGTTGATCCCAACACCGGTACCACAGATACATACCCCAAGATCAGCTTGACCGCTTGTAACGGCTTCACCAACTTTTTTACCAAAGATTGGGTAGTGAGTACGTGTGTGGTCATAGGTACCAAAGTCGATGACTTCATATCCTTTTGATTTCAAAAATTCTGAAACCGCCATTTTTTCATCTGTTACGATGTGGTCACATCCAATTGCAATTCTCATTTTTAATTTACCTTTCTTACTGTAATCTAATTAGCACATTTTGTTCAACATATCGACCCGAATCTGGTGACGACCACCGTCGTACTTACCGTTAACAAATCCTTTAGCGATGTTTTTAGCCAATTCATCACCAACAAGTTGTGCACCCATAGTGATCATACGTGAGTTGTTGTGTCCACGAGTCATATAAGCTGAACGTTCGTCAGATACTTCTGCGGCAACCATTCCTTTGATCTTAGTTGCAACCATAAATGGACCAGCACCATAAGCATCAATCACGATACCAAGATTTTGTTCTTCTTTGTTTACTTCTGCAGCAACAGCAAGAGTCACATCAACAAAGTCTTGACCTTCAGCTGTAACATCCACAACGTGGAAGTTTTCTTTTTCCAAGAAGTCTTTCACAACTTCTTTCAATCTCAAACCTGCAGCATCTGCACCGATAACAATAGACATATTGTTTACTCCTTTTTATTATTCTAGGCCAGTAAAGACTTTTATAACTAGCAGTTTACCTACAAAAGACTTTCTAGCAGTTTATTGACAAATTTGATTGAATGAGATGAATACCACCTTATCCAAGTCCAGGAAATCAAGTTCCTAGAAACAAATTTTCTCTACGAAAGAGAATATAACAAGTGATTGTTTGTTTGTTGCAAACACCATTTGTTGTTTACAAACATAATATACTCCTATTTTCATAAAAAGTCAACAGTAAATGTTTGTTTTTGTGTTTTATTTTTTAATCTAAAAGATTTCGATATCAAAACCAATCTGTTCTACTTGACCAGGTTCCAAGAGACGAACGTTTTTCTTATCTTCTAAATGATCTCCTTCCTCAAGAGATGTTGACAAGCCAGACCATGGTTCAAAGGCAATGAAAGGTCCCTTATTCAAAGTTGACCAAATGATGAGATTTGAGAACTCTTGGAAGTGTACTTTTAATCCCTTCTCATGCTTACGAGAACGAAGGGCAATTGTTCTGGATTGCAACTCATCCAAAGTCACTGCATCAACACTAAACAGATCGTAACTGAGCTCCACTTCCTTTTGGGAATCCAACCATGGACTTCTATCTTGGAAGTCTAACATTCCTGTTTCTGGGAAAGGACGTGGAACAGAGCAAGTCTCTTCTTTTTCAAACTCTAAATAGTAATCTTCATAAGTTTCGCCATCTAGCAAAGGGCAATTAAATCCTGGATGACCACCAATAAAGTAAGGCATGACCTTGCTAGTTTCTTTATTGAAGACTTTGTATTGAGTACGAACAGTCTTGCCAGTCACTAGATAAGTGATTTCAAGGCGAAAATGATAAGGATAGTTCTGATAAATATTCTCATCATCTTCGATAGCAAAGGTCACACTGTTTTCTGTTTGATCAACTAATTCAAATTCTTTTTTACGGACCAAACCATGACGAGGAATGGTTCCTTTCGTCTCCGTTCCATCTTCGTGGCTATAGAAGGCTGTATCTTCTCTTAAAGAGCCACAGATTGGAAAAAGTACTGGCGCTTGTCCACTCCAATAGGTGGCATCTCCTTGCCACAGATACTCAATGCCATCTCGGTCCTTAATTGACGACAAGGCGCCACCTAAGGTTTTAAACTGGACTGTTAACTGATCTGATTTGATTTCAATTACCATAATATTCTCCAACTATTTTTTAGATTTTTATATAAAAAACTAGGTTGTCACTCCCAATGTAGGAAATTAACAACCTAGTTTTCACAATTTACATTTTATAGGAGCGAATTATTTAGCATTTGCTGCGTATTCTTCGTTACGTTTGATCATTTGTTTTCTATACCAAGCAAAGATACCTACATAGAATACAAGGAAGGCTGCTGCACCAAGGATTGCTTTGATATCACCTGTTGTAGCATTACCGATTGCCCAACCAAATAGTTTTTCGATTGGTCCTTCAAGAGTTGAGTGAGTGATCAATTGAGTTTGGCTCACACCTTCTGGGAAGGCACCTACACCTTTAGCAAGTTCAGTTGCAAATGGAGCGATAAGAGTACCTGAAAGAAGGAAGAGTGGCAACAAGAGTGTTCCGAAGATAATCATACGGAGCAATTTACCACGAGTAACAACCAAGAGAGCTGGAGTCACACCCATAGCGATGATACCTGCAAGTGGCAAGATACCATTTCCGACGTTTGAAAGAAGCACTGCTTCTACTAGCATGATTGGAGCAAGTACGTTGGCACAAGCCCAGATTTCAGCACGACCAGCGATGAAAGGCCAGTCAAGACCGATGTTGAATTTACGTCCTTGAAGACGTTTAGTAGCAACGTTTGTAATACCTTGTGAAAGTGGTTCTACGGCTGCGATGAACCAAGATCCGATAAGTGAGAAGAGCTCCAAGCAGACACCTGCAGTCAAACCAAGGCTCAACCAACCTTTAATAACAAGTTCCCATTTATCGGCTCCTTCTACACCAGCAACTGGGTGTGGAGTTCCCATCAAACCAATAACGATACCAAGGATAAAACCGATGAAGAATTTAGATCCCCAGAAACCGATTTTCTTGTTCAATTTTGCAGCGTCAAAGTCGTATTTATCAAGACCTGGCAATACTTTATCAAAGATCTTATCCAAGACCATGATAACTGGGTTCATCATGTAGTTCATGTGAGTTGAAGTCATTGGTGATGAACTTGGTGCATTAAGAAGGTCGTCGAATGTTGGTTTCATCAAGTCAGAGTTGATGATTTTCAAAACACCTACAAGCACAACTGCTGCAGTTGCGATGAAAAGTGAAACTCCTTGGCTAACACCATTGTTGTCTGCATACCATTTAATCAAAAGACCAGTGATTGACAAGTGCCAGATATCGAAGATATCGACGTCAAGTGTGTCCGTTTTCTTCATTGCAAGCATCACAACGTTGACAATCAGCATCACAAGCAAGAAGTAAAGTGTCCAAGCAGATCCCCAAGTGATGGTTGCAAGTGGTGCCCAACCAACGTCAGTGATGTTCAATTGAATACCAGTATTTTCAACGAATTTCGCAAGAGATGCTGAGAAAGCTCCGTTGAGCATACCAATGATAGCACCGATACCAGTAAGAGCGATGGCAAGTTTGATACCACCTTCAAGCGCTTTGGAGAATTTCACTCCAAAAAGTAGAGCCAATACTGTCAAGATGATCAGCATGATGATAGGACCACCCATTTCCAAGACTGGCTTGAAAATCTTATTGGCTAGTTCGATAATGACATCCATAATAGTTCCTCCCTTTATTTTTATGGAATCTTACAAAATAATAATTAGCTTAGTCCGTGTTCTTTGATAGCTGCCTCAATATTGTCAAATACAGGAGCGCTCATTGCTGGAATACGGAACAAGATTGGTCCAGCTTCGATAACTGGAATACCTGGTTCAAAGCCAAGATCTGTTGCAGCGATTGGTGTAAAGATATCGTAGCCTTTCATAAGGTCTTCATTCACATCTTTTACCATAACTGCATCACAGTGAACATCGTAACCACGATTTGAAAGCTCTTCTTCTAGAGCACTTTTAATTTGGTGACTTGAGTTAACACCTGCACCGCAGGCAGCGAGAATTTTAATCATTTGGATTTCCTCCGATTTATTTTTTATAATGTACGATTTAAGCTGTTGCTTCAGCGATATAGGCATACAAGGCTTCTGGTTCAGAAATATTTGATAAATCTTCTAGATGACCATTCCCTGTAAAGAAGTCCATTAACTGAGCAAGAATGTTGGTTTGACTCGAACTTGAATTGTTAATGATAAAGAAGAGTAAAGATACTTCCACTTCCTTATCAGGAGCAATCATATTGTGAAAAGTTACTGGTTTTTCTGATCGAACAACCACCACTTTCTCAGCCAGATTATGAACAATATCTGTATGAGGAATCGCTACATTTGGCAAGTCCTTTCCCAGAAATTCCATGTCTAAGCCAGTTGGAAATGACTTTTCACGCGTGATCAAGGCTTCACGATAAGTTGGAGTCACGATTTTTCGTTCTTCCAATAAGGTTGCTACCTGATCAAAGAGTTGTTCTTGATTATCCGCTTCTAAGCAAAACACGAGGTCTTTGTCAAAGAAATGATCTAATCCCATAACAGTTTCCCTTCTTTCAATTAACTTTTACGTTATAAGTATAACACTATATGAAATCGTTGTCAATACTTTTTGTTTTATTTTGTTTCTTTTTTGTTGATTGTGTTTTGTTAATTAATTATAATCATTATCAAACAATCTTTTTAAATTCTATTTTCGTGCATTTCAAACAAAAAAAGACCAAAATGGGTCTTTATGTTACTAATTTCTAATGTTATTTAGTTAATGGAAGATAAAATTTCTTCTAGCTTTTGATAGTCCTTGACACTATCGATTTCATAGATGCTGTTGCCTTCTAATTCTTCGACATACACATCTAATTCTTTGATATTATCTTTAACCATGTTGTCCCAATAGAGATCAACAAACTCACCACTTGCATAGGCTTTGTCAATAAAACCAACAATCTTTTCTGCAGTTGGAGCATCCCAGAATGATACGCCACTCAGAATACGACCAGCCTTGCTATCAACGATGATATCTTGAACTTTATAGTCATCACCATAAACCAAGAACCATTCATTCTCACAGTCTTCACGATAAACACTGAAATAGGTAGAACGTTCAAGATTATTTCTAAACATATTTTTGAAAAGATAATTATCCGCATCAATAACATAGCTGTTAGCTAAATCTTCTTTTACAAGGTAAAGTGAGTAAAAGTTGTTGTAATCAGCATACTTGTCGTTGAAGACTAAACGAACACCATATTTTTCTTTTAGGTAGTCAAATTGTTCTTTGAGGTAGCCAACAACGATAATAATCTCATCAATTCCTCTCTCTTTCAAAAACTCGATTTGGTATTCTACCAAGGGTTTTTGGTTGACCTTAACCAAGGCTTTGGGGGTATTTTCAGTCATAGGACGCAGACGAGTTCCCAACCCCGCTGCCAAGATAATTGCTTTCACGCTATTCTCCTTTATTCTTTAATAATAATATAAACACCAGCCATGACAACAAGCGATGTAATAATGGTCACCATATCGAGTGGTGTTCCTAAAAGCATTGCTGAGAACAATACTGTCCAAACGACATAGCTTACGTTCAAACCAGTTGCTTTTGCTGGTTGCAGACGATTGATAGCAATATAGTAAGCTAAGTAAGAAATCATATTACATGCTGCAAAGACTAACATCAAACCCAGCAATTGTCCATCTGCTACTTCTGCAAATGAATGATGAGAAAAGAGGACAATGACAAGATATGACAAGAATGAGGTTACTTGGCGGATTAATAGTGCTTCAATTTCACTTAAGTCACTTTCCATGGCGTAGGAACTAAGAACACTCTCACTTCCCCAAGCAATGGCACAAACTAATGCACAAAGAATTCCGATATAAAAAGAATTAACCTGCTCAACTTTGTAAGTCTGGGCAATAATACCAGCGATAATCAACAAAATACCAAACACAGTATTCTTAGATACCTTGTGTTTCAAAATGAAAAATGCTAGTAAAACAGAAACTGCTGGGTAGATAGCTGATACTGAAGAGGCCAGGGAACTTCCGATATACTTAACCGCATAAAGATTGGCTTGCATGCCAATAGGCCCAGCTAGCAAGGCTCCGATAATAACACTGACATTTCGAATATTTAAGAAAATCGAGAGTCGAACTTTTCCTTCTTTTACCAAAAGAAAAGCTAATAGAATAAAGATACTCAAGAAGTCATGTGCCGCTGCCACTACAAAAGGTGAAAGATTTGTAAAAATCGAAAAGATATAAGAACTAATTGTCAGACCTAGTCCCCAGAAGATACCCGAGAGCAGACCGAAAGAGACACCATTTTTATTCTTCATCCTAACCTCCATAATAAGTCAAACCTTCGACAGCTCTTTGGTAACGATTGACACCGTAATCTCCAAAATCAGCCCCTTGAGCTTCTTTGTACACTGTCCACAAACTCCAGATAGTATCTTGCAAGATTTTATAGATACGAATCTTCTCACGTGATACTGGAGTTTTGTCACTCTCATAGTAGGTTAGAAAATCTTCTTCTTCCTGATTTGTAAATTCAGACTCCAAAAAGAGAGCTGCCAAATCCCACATCGGGTCATTCATAGAAGAGTATTCCCAGTCGATCAAATACATGCGTCCTTGTGGTGATTCGATGAAATTTTCTGGCACCAAATCGATATGACAAGACTTTTTGTCAATACCTAAGTCAGCCAATCTTTTCTCTAGTGAAAATACTTTTTTTCTCACGGCTTCATAGTTGGCGTAAGGGATATTCCCCTCAATCAAGGATTCGTATTTTTTGATTTCTTCAAACGGAGCAAATTCCCCTCTTAGTTCTTTACCAGATCCATGAATGGTTTGTAGAATCGGGGCAATCTTTTCAAATTTGGTCTTGATTGAAGTGGAATCAAGCGTTGTGGCAGAATCAATGTACTCATTTACCTTGATTCCTGACTCAATATCAAAAAGATAATTCTTGACATCAAGATTCAAATCTTTCAACAATTCAAGATTGTATTTTTCATCTTGACGATTGATGAGCTTTTCAGTCCCTTTTCCGAAAAATTTAACGATATAGGGTTTGGAGGTTGTTTTAACCAAGTAGTTTTGGTTGGTCATGCCACCCAGTTGTTCAACACTGAGGACTTCCTCTTCTTCAGATAGCAAAGAAGAAATTTTTTCTCTGATGAGTTTCTCCACAATTAACCTCCATCTTCTACACTTCCCACTTAAATACTGTTTTAAAAGCAGTATTTAGGTCGGTGGCAAAGACACGGTGAATGTCCTTGATTTCTCTCACTGGTTCTTCGATATAAAGGATATTCTTCAGACGATTCGCAAACTTTTTGACTTCCATCATCTGAATTGCATTTTCAAAATCAATTCGTCCTGAGCGAGATGAACCAACCAAGAGCAAGCCTTTTTCTAAGGCATCTCGTGTATTGATATTGACCTTGTATTCGCTGACTCCCATCATGAGGATCGTTCCTTGTGGGCGAATATAACGGATCAAGTCATTGATAGCTGGACCCGTACCATCACCACCACAACATTCAAATCCATGATCAAAGGTCAAATCCTCTGGAATATTATCCGTGATGTAGCACTCTTTTGCAAAAGAGAAGAGCTCCAGTTTTTCCCAATGACGGCCAATCACGATAATCTCTGCTTCTGGTAGAGTGTAATTGATAATATTGGCAACCACAAAGGCCAAACTACCATCTCCGATAACAGCAATACGCTCTCGTTTGCTATGAGTAAGATTCAAGAAACGATCCATGGCATGCATACCGACACTCACAAACTCGGTAATGGCAGCAACTGTGTCCTCAATGTCATTATAAGAAACAACTCGGTCTTTTGGAAGAGAGACAAATTCTCGCATAAAGCCATCATAACCACTAGATAGGAAGTAGGTTCCTGTCATGTAGTTTTCGTAGAACTCCTTGTCACTCTGCATAGGCGGTTGATTTGGAATCATGACGACCTTTTGGCCGACTTCGTAAGTCCCAGTTGGATCAGAAATAACAGTTCCACAAGACTCGTGAATCATAGCCATAGGAAGCTTTTTAGCCAATATCTTTGGATCACGTTTTCCTTGATAGTAACGTTGGTCTGCATGACAAACCGCCATATAATTTGGACGGATAAGGATATGATTCTCCTGATCAATGTCCTCTTCTTGGTATTTTACATTGATAAACTTTGGTTTAGTCAGTTGATAAATTTGATTAATCATAGCCTTAGTCTTTCTCAATCATGCTTTTTGCAATTTTCAAATCTGTCACAGTTGTGATTTTAAGGTTTGAATATTCCCCTTTAGCTAGGGCAACATCCTTCCCTTTGATAACAAAAATCTTACATGCATCCGTCAGGATTTCCTTTTCTTGATCAGATAGGGAACCATACAAATCTATGAAATCCTTGCAGCGGAAGGTTTGAGGTGTTTGACCTTGATAGAGGTGGGCACGATTTGGAATATCAGTGATAAACTGACCATTGGTACTTTCGACAATGGTATCAACCGCTTCTACTACTGTGTCAACTGCATCATGATCTTGAGCGAGCTTGATATTGTCCTGAATCATGCGGAGCGTGATAAATGGACGAACAGAGTCATGCGTAATCACGATATCTTCTGGAGTAATTGGACGGTAGGCATCAATGGCTTCAATAATCTTCTCAATACTGCTATTACGATCAGCACCACCTTTGGTAATGATGATTCTATCCTTGTGGAGAGAAAGATACTTGTCAACCAGGTCCTCAGCGTGTGAAACCCAATCTCCATGAACTCCAACTACAATTTTTTCAATACTTGGCTCCAAGACAAATTTTTCGATTGTGTGGATCAAAATAGGACGATCACCCAATTCTAAGAATTGTTTTGGTAAATTACTGATTCCCATGCGTGTGCCAGTTCCTCCGGCTAGGATTCCTGCATAGATCATTTATATTCTCCTTTAGTTTATTCTAAAAAACTCATTACTATCTATTATATCACAATCTGTCTCCATCATGAAAAAAAGACAGAAAACTATCTATCTAAAATTTGAGAAATAAAATTAGATTTCCCTCTATATTTTTTTACTCAACATTCGGTTAATATAGAGTTCTTTAGAATATAATACAAACCTTAAAGAAAACTTAAAATCACTTTTAAGAATACAATAAAAAGCTAGGAAATTGCTCACCTAGGCCTAGACAGCTACAGTTCCTAACTTTCTTGTTTTTATTTATGATTATGGAATAGATTACTTTTCCTGATCTTGGTCACCAACTCCTTTAACTGCCTTTTTAAACTCAGACAGCATTTTACCGATTGATTCACCAAGTTCTGGTAATCGTTTTGGTCCAAAGATTAAGAGTGCACCTAGAACAATGATAATCAATCCTGGAGCACCGATATCACGTAAGATTCCCATTCTTTTCTCCTTTCATTTTTTTCTTTACAATACTCTTGCTAATTGCAATACTAAGCTCATAGAGCGAGATTAAAGGAACAGTCATAGCTAGATCGCTAATAAAATCAGCTGGTGTCAAAATAACAGCTAACACCAATAAAATAAAGTAGGCATAACGTCTATAGGTAACTAAGAGCCCTGGTCCAATCAAGCCAATCGACGTTAAAAAAGCGATGATGACAGGCAATTCAAAGATGAAACCCAAGGGTAGGGTTGTTTGAAAAACAAAGGCTAAGTAGTTCTGCGCCGTTAATTGAGTTTCAAATAATCCTTCCCCAAGACCTAAAAGCACTTGAAGTAAGGCTGGTGTCACAAAGTAGAATCCAAAGGCCAGACCAAGTATGAAGCTAATAAAACTAGCTGGAATATAGACAAAGATTGCTCTTGCTTCTTCTGTTTTCAATCCTGGTTTGATAAAACTCCAAATCTGATAAACTGTAAAAGGTAGCGTAATTGTAAAGGACATCAGACTCGCCAAGCGCAAATAAATCCACAGAATGTCATTTGGACCTAATACAATCAACTTTTGATTAAAGGACTGAGTCAGATAGTAATAAAGCTGATCAGCAAACAATAAAGCTCCACAAAAGACTATAGAAAAGCAGACTATAACAGCAATGAATCTCTTTCTAAATTCTATCAGATGTTCAACGATTGTCAATTCTTTTGTATCCATCTACTTTTCACCCTGTCTCAATGTGACAACCAAAACAATTATCAAAAATACTAGCTGACTTCCCAAACCTTCCCAACTTGGATAGATGCCCAATAGGTCGATAGTTGGGAAACTTGATAGCAGGTGATTTGGTGCTATATTTGTCAGCTGCAGAGCATGCACACTAACTCCAAGCATCTTAAAGGCAAGAGCATAAATCATCCACGTCAATATGAAGAAGACCTTATGAGGTAGGAAGAATTGACTCGCCTTGTTCATCAGAAATGCAATAATCAGCAAGACTAACAAAGCTAGAGAAATACCTAGGATAAACTCAAAACGAGATATTCTCGGTAAAATCCCTACGTAAAATAGAATGGTCTCTGCTCCTTCACGGAAAACAGCTAGAAAACTAAGTGCAAACATGGAAATGAATGAACCTGTCTTGGTCACAGTTTTCATCTGCGAATCCATAAAGTCATTCCATTTTTTGACCGAGGATTTACTGTGAAGCCAGATACCAATCAAAATCATCATAACGACTGCGAAAATACCAACAACTCCTTCGATAATTTCACGATTGGCCCCCGATGTTACAGCAGGAAAGGAAATTTGTAGTATAAATGCAATCACTAGACTCGCAACGATACCTGTTAGGGCTCCACCGTATACCCACTTGAGTCCTTTGCGCATCTTGGCTGCTTTTAAAGTTGTGACTAGAGCCATGACGATTAAGAGGGCCTCTACTCCTTCACGTAAGAGAATGAGCATGGCATCAAAAGCATTGTAGCTTGCAGTCGTATCAATTTGAGATAAATCCGCAATTAGTTTTTCTAATTTTTCTTGATATTCCTTCTCACTTCCCTTGACCATGATTACAGGACTTTCGCTTTCGACTCGGGTGTAGAGGGAAGGATTGGTCGTACTAACAGAACCTTCAACAGTTGGCCATATAGTAATAAACTCTTTCATGGCAGCTGTCCCTGCCGTCAGGTTTCCAGCTTTAAATTCTTCCAAGGCTTTTTTGAGAAGGGAAATGCCATCTTTGAGACTTAGATTAGAGGAACTTGTCGCCACTTCTTTGCCATCTACGAAGTTATCAATGGCAGTTTTTAAGTCATTAAAAGAAGACTGGATAGCATCATAATCTGTCGGCTCTGTTTCAATGCTACTCCGTAAGAAAGAAATAGCTGTTTCTACTTGACCATAATGAGCTGTACTGTTATCGCGGACGACACTTTCATTGAGTGTCCAAGTTGAATTCATTTTTTTATAGGCTTCTCGGACTTGCTCTATATCTTTTGAAGAAATCGCCTTATCCAAAGTCTCAAAACGTGGTCTTAAGCGACTGACAAGTTTTTCCTTCTCCGCATTCAGATCTATTGGATTTTGTTCTTTTTCAAAAGCTAGAAGGGCAGAAGAGATTTGTGTCAGGTTTTCTTCACTAATCTCCCCTGACAGAGCAAGTTTTTCCTTGACAGCCTTTCCAGCATCTGAATCAGCATGTTCTACTGTTTCAAAATCCGTCGCCATTTCTCCAACTAGGACCTTGGCTTCTTCCTGATTTCCATTTTTTAAAGCCTGAGAGGCATCCGTAATCTTTACAAAATAAGAACTCAGACTTTCCTTTGCACGAACAGGAGACATAGCTAACAAGAGAAAAGACAAAGCAAAAAAACAAATACTAGTCTTCCAATAATTTCTGACCAATATAGCCTCCTTTCTCTACTCCACCAAAGCAGGCAAAAAGACCGCTACCGATGTGGGTTACATACTCATTCATCTTGTCTGTAGCTCCGAGGTTGGTTTGAACCTTGACAAAATTGTCTGGATCTTTCTGGAAAGAGATGAAGAGTAAGCCTGTGTCAAATTGTCCAGTCTTTTCATCAATGCCATCTGAGTATGAATAGGATCGTCGTAAGAGTGGCTTATCTACCTCTTTGGCTAATCGAACATGCGAATCATCTGGTAAAAGACTCAAACCAACTTCATCAAACTCATTCTTCTTACCAAAGGGGGCGCCACTTTCCTTGTAGCGACCAAAGGTATTTTCTTGCTCTTCAAGGTTGGTTCGATCCCAGGTATCGAGAAACATCTGGATGCGACGAACGGCCATATAGGATCCATTTTCCATCCAGTCCTTGCTGTCGGCCCAGACAACACGATCAAAATCCTTTTCTTTGGTCACATTGGCTGTTCCATCTTTGAAACCAAAAAGGTTGCGTGGTGTCTCCATACGATCCCCAATAGCAGCAAATCCAGATTGGCTCCAACGGAGGGTCACTGCATTTCTCCCTTTACGAATGAGGTTGCGAATAGCATGAAAAGCAACTTGCTCGTCATCTGCACAGGCTTGGATAACAATATCTCCCCCAGTATATTTTTCACGCAGTTGCTCCTTTGGAAAGGGGGGAAAATCCCTAAAAAGTTGAGGACGCTTGTGCTCCAAATTCATCTTTTTCAGGAAACTAGCAGACACACCAAAAGTCAGCGTTAAACGATGAGGATTTAACCCCACGGTTTCTCCAGTGTCACTAGGTGGCAAGAGGGCATTCTGACCATCCTTTTTGACCAATTCTCCTTCTACCAACTTGGCACTATAATCCGTCCAATCCTTAAAAAGCTGGATAATCTTATCTTTATCTGTCGTATGCAAATCTAGGACAATAAAATAGATATTCTTCTGCATAGGGGTCGTGATACCCGCTTGGTGTTTCCCATAAAAGTCAATCTTTTCATTACCGTACGAGATTTTTTCCTGCTTGTCTAGCTTAGGCGCTAAAAAAGCGGAGGCACCAGAGAGACCAAGTGCTAGACCAGCACCTCCAATACCCGCTTTTTTTAGAAATTCTCGACGGTCCATTTTTTTCTCAAAAAACTTTTCGTCTTTCTTAGTCATACTGCTTATTCTCCATCAAGAAATTTGCCCATTTGTGATAGAGGTTCACCAAGTTTTGTCACGGCTTCAGCCAATTCTTTGGTGTCTTCTTTGGTTAAGTCTGTATAAAGTTTGTAGTGTTCCTTATCTGTCATATGTTTGTCCAACAAGCTATTAACAGATTTGAAATCAGCTTCTAATTCTTTAACTAAATCAGCATCTGATTTTTCTAGTAAAGGTTTAAAGAGTTGGAATATCTTTTCAGCTCCCTCGATATTAGCGCGGAAGTCGTACAAATCTGTATGAGAGTAGATTTCCTCTTCACCCGTAATCTTGCTTGTCGCCACTTCATTGAGCAAGTCAACTGCTCCAGTCAACATAATCTTGTGATCTACTTCAACAGTCGCTACCTTAGCCTTCAACTCTTTGATATCATTGACAAGCTGATCACCATAACTTTCGGTTCCCTTAGTTGTGTTTTCTTCCCAAAGGATACGCTCGATACGGTGGAAACCTGACCAACCTTCCTCAGTCTTATTTTCATCCACATAGTCTGCTAGACGAAAGTCAATCTTAACATCTGACTCACCAAAACTCTCAGCGATTGGTTCTGAACGTTCATAAGCCATACGAACAAGTGGATAAGCTTTCTTGGCTTCCTCCAGTTTTCCGTCTTTTAAAAGCTGGACAAATCCTTCTGTATCCGTTAAGAGTTTGTCAATTTGTCCTTGGACAAAGGTCTTATAATCTGCGGTTGCCTTATCAAGTAGTTTTTGTTTGTCATCTGATAAAGCTGTCACCTTAGATGAATCACTTGTCTCGGTTGATTTTTCAAAACGGACTGCACATGCTGTCAATAGCAATGCAGAAGATAAAAGGACAACACCTAGTTTTTTCATTAGATACTCCTATTGGTTCTGGAAGCCTGAATTTATTTTACGTTCCATTATAACATCCTTTCCTTAGTTTTTCAATAAATTGTCAGAAAATTTAATATTTGAGAATTTGAAGTAGCATTTTTCGGCAAAATTAGAAAGCGCTTAAAAATTAGAATCGTAGAACTTTTTTCAGATAGTTTAAAAAGTTTGTATTCCCCTACTCTTTTCTCTATAATGGAGAGAAAGGAGATGACTATGACAGAATTGAAACATGAAATTGATGCAAACTTTGCAGGACGACTCAATATCCTGCGTGCAGGTGTTCTCGGTGCCAATGATGGGATTATTTCCATCGCTGGAGTCGTTATCGGTGTTGCTAGTGCGACGAGCAATATCTGGATTATCTTTTTATCAGGATTGGCCGCTATTCTCGCTGGTGCTTTTTCTATGGCAGGTGGCGAATATGTCTCTGTATCCACTCAGAAAGACACGGAAGAAGCCGCTGTCACTAGAGAGCAATTACTCTTGAATAAAGACATTGAATCTGCAAAACAATCCCTCTATGCTGCTTACCTGCAAAATGGTGAGTGTGAAACGTCCGCCCAACTCCTGACTAACAAGGCCTTTTTAAAAAATCCACTCAAAGCCCTTGTCGAGGAAAAATACGGTATCGAGTACGAAGAATTTACCAATCCTTGGCATGCTGCTATTTCTAGCTTTATCGCCTTTATATTAGGAAGTCTTCCTCCTATGCTTTCGATTACCGTCTTTCCAAGTGACTATCGGATCCCTGCTACTGTCTTTATCGTAGCCCTTTCTCTTCTCATCACAGGCTATACCAGTGCTAAACTAGGCAAGGCTCCTACGAAAACTGCTATGATCCGTAACCTCTGTATCGGACTTCTGACCATGGGAGTGACTTACCTGTTTGGACAACTCTTTAGCATTTAGGATAAAATAAATACCTCGACAAATATCGAGGTATCTTTTTTACATTTGCACAATCTTGCGATAGCTTCTAGAGGTAATCATAAAGATCATAACGTAGACGATGAGGAAGATAGCACAAATGGAAAGTGTAACGGTCAACATCATGGTTGCATCAAGCACACCAATGACTTTTAGGATGAGGCTAAGCATATGATAGGCAAAGGCGAGGTGTAGGAAGGCAAAGAGCAAAGGAAGGAAGAAAACAGTTAAGACCTGTTTGTTGATGGTTTGCTTGATTTGCTTTTGATCGAGACCGACTTTTTGCAAAATGATAAATCGTTCGCGATCTTCGTACCCTTCAGAGATTTGTTTGTAGTAGATGACAAGAACTGTTCCCACCATAAAGATGATAGAGAGGAAGATACCGATGAAGAAGACTCCACCAAAGAGAGCACTCATCTGCGCACTACTATCAGCCAGATTGCTTCCGTAAACATAGCTTCCTTCTTTGTTTAATTCCCTATTAAAGTTGTTAACGAATTTTGAATAGTCATCTGCAATTTTAAGTTGCTCGTCCTCACTAGCTGTTACATTCATACCCCCATAGTATTGATTAAAGATGGAAGAATTAGGATGCTGGTCAAGAAAGGCTTTCAAGTCAGGAACAACCAGATAGTTATAGTCCGAAGTTAGAATATTGTACTGATTTGGGACATGTTCAAGAATAAAATCTTTTTTGATTTCTTCCTTGATTGTGTAAGTCTGGTCATTCAGAGTCAGTTCTTTTTGTCCTTGAAGTTCTTTGTTTTTAGTAAACAATCCAACTTCCTTACCTGAAAGTGCAAGTTTTTGCCCCGTCATATTCTCATAGTCTTTTTGGTCAAAGACCATAAAAATAGTTTTCGGTTGAACACGATTTTGACCTTTCTCAAAAATTGTCAATTTTGTACCTTCTTGATTTGCCACACCAAAGTTACTGTATGTAAGGACTTCTTTCTTTGTTACAGTCAATCCCTTATCGCTAGCATACTGGCTCAAGAGTTTTTCGATGTCTTCTTTTTCAACATTCTGTCCTGTTATCCCAAAATCATGTGGATTCATGACCTTTTTGAAAGTCTCTGAAGCCTTGAAGATACTCGTTGCTGCAGACATGGTCACCAAGACCATGGTTGAAAGAATGGCAATCGTCGCCAGACCAACCGCATTTTTCTTCATACGGAAGATAAGATTGGATACGGAAATCATGTTGTTAGGTTGATAATAGTAACGTTTGTTTTTCTTCAAGATTTGTAGGAATACTGTAACCCCTGCATTGAAGAGAAGATAAGTCCCCAAAATTACTAACAAAACTGCTACGAAGAAAATCAGAACAGCAGAAAGTGGGTTTTCGACTGTAACTGCTAGGTAATAACCAGCTCCCAGACTAATCAAACCTAGAATAGTTTGAAGACTTAAGAAACGTCCTTTTTTCTCACCACTGGCCTTCTCACGAGAGAGCTGAAGGGCATTCATACGTGCAATCCGAAAGGCATTGATAAAAATCAAACCTAGGAAGATTGCCCCAAAGACAATGAGAACTAGGATAAAGACTATTGGTTGAAAGGTTGCTACGAGCTCCACCTTCATATTCATTAGCTTCAGAAGCAGAGCAAAGATTAGCTTATCAAAGAGAGCTCCTAGGCCAAGACCAGCTGTCAAGGTTAGGGAGCCAAAAATAAGAAGCTCCTTAAAAACCATACTGATTAGATGGCGCTTTTCGAGACCCAGCATACCGTAAATCCCTAGTTCTTTGGAACGGTTTTTCATGACGAAACTATTGGCATAAAAGACAATGATAGCTGAGGCAATAGTGACAATCACCATACCGAAACCAAGCGTCATAGAGATAGTTTCTCCCCCTCGAATCTTGCCAATATTAGGATTAAGTGACAATGAATAAAAGAGATAGGTGATGGTCACTGCTAAGAGAACAGCTAAGGCAAAGGGATAGTAGAGTTTGCGGTTTTTAATCAAGTTAGATACCGCTAACTTATTGGTTAATCGGAACATACTAATTCACCTCGCTTGCCATAACAGTCAAAGTATCAGAGATTTCCTGGAACATCTGACGCTCTGTCTTGTCTCCACGGTAGATTTGGTTGTAGAGGATTCCGTCTTTGATAAAGAGAACGCGCTTGGCCCTGCTGGCTGCCGCCGTTGAGTGGGTCACCATGAGAATGGTTTGACCGCGTTCATTGATTTCATCAAAAACATCTAGAAGAGCGGCAGATGACTTGGAGTCAAGTGCCCCAGTTGGCTCATCCGCAAGGAGAATTTCAGGTTCTGTGATGATGGCGCGTGCTACTGCTACCCTCTGTTTTTGCCCACCAGAGATCTCGTAAGGGTACTTCTCTTGCAATTGGTTGATGCCCAAATTTTCAGCTGTTACTACCAATTTCTTCATCATCTCAGTGATGGGTTTTCTTGATAAAACTAGCGGAAGCAAGATATTGTCCTTAACAGACAAGGTATCTAGCAAGTTAAAATCTTGGAAGACAAATCCCAACTTCTCACGACGGAAACTTGAAGCCTGTGAATTTTTAATAGTTGCTGTGTCTGTTCCGTTTAGGTAAACCTGCCCGCGAGTTGGTTTGTCCAGCATTGCTAGGATGTTGAGTAGGGTAGACTTCCCTGAGCCAGACTCTCCCATGATAGCAACGTAGTCACCCTTTTCCACGGTAAAGTGAATATCTTTGAGGGCCTCTACTTGGTTGCCTTGGAAACGTGTTTTGTAGATTTTTTGAACGTGTTTTACATCTAAAAGTGTCATGATTTTCTCCTTCTTAATATCCCATCAATTGAAACTGTGCTTGCATCATAGCGCATCCCAGCTGAACACGCTCGATATCTTTTTGACTTGGTTTTCTTGTTTTCTTTTGTAAGATTCTTTTCATGGTTTTGCTCCTTTGTTCTTTACGAGTCTAGTTTATCGTAAAAAAAGGCGGCCTGCCATAACCTAACCTTACAAAAGAGACTTTAATCTTACATTTTTGTAAGATTGAGGAATTTTTTTGAAAATGGCTACTATAAGAAGTCCTGTCATTGCTTGTTTTATTCTTAAAAAAATAGTAAAATTAAGTTATGAAAAGGCTTTCCTTAACATCTTGTAAAAGAATTGGCTTTCTGCTAATTATTTTTAAAGGTGCTAAACTATCATTCGTATCACTGCTATAAGGAGGGAGGTTCAGCTCCCTCTTTTTTAGAAAGAGGTTCCTATGAAACGTGTTTTTCTCTTCATCAGCAATCTTCTTTTAACTTTCTTCCTCATTGCGACTCTGTCCTTTTGGAAAGAAGCTCTTCCTCAACGCCTATTTTCAGGTGTGGCTGTACACAGTGGACAAGCCGATTATACTACCCTCAAACAAGAATTAGACAGCCTTGCTAGAAAACATAATAGTCTCATCGCAAGAACCATTTGGGAAGTAGATAGTGATGGAAAATCAAGAACTCTCTACGAAGCTTTTGGAGATGGGCAACTCCCAGACTGGATGCCTCCAGCAAGTCAAGAAAGCATTCACAAGAGCGATCTTCTCAACAACTACAATATTATCAGCGGATCCCTAACTAGTCAAGAATTGGCTACTCATCTGAAAGAACTTGGACTAGAAAAAGCGAATGCATTTGAAAATGACAGAGTATCCTTCGTACTGGCCATCTTTACCCAACCTGATCAGCTCATCAGTATGTTAATCTTTTTGCTGACTTTCTTAGCTTTAATTGTTATCGGTCAGATTCAATCTCTTTCTCAGTCAGGGATTAGATTGATTTCTGGAGAGCGGCTGAGCTATCTCTTCTTTCGTTCTCTCGCAAGAGACGGACTTGATATCCTTCTTTTTGGTCTACCTGCTTTGCTGATAGCATGTATCTTGCTCATTTCCTTGGGATATCCTTATGAAGTTCAGACTTTTCTAGGAATACTTTTTATTCTTTACAATAGCCTACTTCTCTTACTTAGTCTTCTAATTGCCTTTCTTTTTACCATTTCTTTAAAAAAAGTCCATCTCCTCTCTATCATCAAAGGAAAATTACCAATCAAGTCAATTCTACGCATTCTCTACTTTGGTCAGGTACTTGCCATTCTACTGGTTATTGTAGGATTTGGACGTATGTCTACTTACTATCATATACTTGAGAAAAATGAGGCTGGACAAGCTACTTGGGAACAACGCTCCAATGTTGTTACTCTTAAAACAGGGCGTTCCAGTCAGATGAAAAATTTAGATGAACTGCAGACAAATGCTGATAAATGGTTTGACTTTATTCAGCATGCTATAGATAATGAGAATGCCTTCCTTATTAAACATAATCTAGTTGAGCAAGCTCTTAAGCAAGCTACCTCAAATCATAATGAAACTGAAAATAACCCTTATGGTGTGGAAGGAAAAAATATTCTCTACGTCACGCCCAGCTACTTCCAAAAGGAAGATATGGACTTATCATCAGAAACCTTTCAAAAAATCAACACCCTCAAAGATGGACAGATCCTTGCCATACTCCCAGAAGAACTACAAAAAAATGAAAAAGATATAAAATCAACCTTGCAACAAGAGTTAACCAACCGATTATACAGTAGCAAGTCTAATCAAACTTTCGAAGTTAGTATAACTTATACTGATCAAAAAAAAGATGTATTCATTTATAATACCACCCATATCGCTTATGATCAATGGTTATCAAATCCCATCTTTCTTGTGCTTTCTCCTAAAGCACTTGGTAAGGTTTCCTCCATCTTCTGGTTTACAAATCTAGAATATCTCTATTTTACAGACCTCCACCAGACACAAGAACTTTTGAAACACTATCAACTTGATCAAATGGTCTCAGGGCTATCGTCTGCTAGGGAAACCTATCTCCAGTTAAATCAAAAAATTAAAATCGAAATTTTTAGTAACTTAGCGAGTGCTATGTTTGCTATTTTGACTTCAATTTTGCTGTTTACAAGTTTAAATCTGCTCTATTTTGAAGCCTTTCGCAAAACCATATTCTTGAAAAAAATAGCAGGCTATTATTTCTTTGAATTACACAATAGATATATCACTTCTCAAATAGCAGCTCTCTTCATTGGAAGTAGTATAGCACTATATATCTCTAAGAATTTATGGATTACGCTGTTTCTATTTCTCAGCTTTTCAAGTTTAGCTATTCTTCTATTAAAAATCTGTGATAAGAAGGAAAGTAAAACCTATGCTAGCATTATCAAAGGAGGATAGTATGATTGAATTACAACATATTTGGAAACAATTTGGTTCTCGTATTATTTTTTCAGACTTGAATCTGAATTTTCAAAGTGGTATGGTGTATGCTTTGATAGGAGATAGTGGTTGTGGAAAAACCACTTTGCTCAATATGCTTGCAAAACTAGAGACTTTCGACAAAGGAGAAATCGTTTACAAAGGAAAGTCTTTGACTTCTCTAAAAAATGAGGAATTCTATCGTAACGAGCTAGGTTATCTCTTCCAGAACTTCGGACTATTAGAAAGTCAGACCATTCGAGAAAACCTTGAGCTGGGACTGATTGGCAAAAAGCAGAACAAGAAACAAGAAAAAGAGAGACTTCTTCTTCAAGCACTACAAGCTGTCAGACTAGATTATCTAAGCCTCAACCAAAAAATCTATGAATTATCTGGTGGTGAGGCTCAACGCGTAGCACTTGCTAAGATTATCCTGAAAGATCCTCCTTTAATTTTAGCCGATGAGCCTACCGCCTCGCTAGATCCAAAAAATTCCAAGGAAATTATGGAAATTCTCCTTGAACTTCGTAATGCTAATAGAACAATTATCATCGCAACTCACAATCCTAGTATCTGGAAAATGGCTGATCAGGTAATTCATCTCTCTCAAGATGGAAAAGAATATACTTAAATACCAAAATCCCTTGTGGCTAAATAACCACAAGGGATTTTCAGTCATTTATGCTGCTTCTTTTAAGTAACATAGTGCAAATAATAAATACTTCCTGTTAAATCTCACCAAAACCAGCCATCATCATTATTTATTGGTTGGGCTTCTTTGATTTTTCGTGGTCCTGTTCCATACATTTCCGCATCAATCTCTTCCTTAGTTGGCAGGATAGAGGCAAGTATGATGTATATTATCACACCAATTCCAAAATTTGCTACGGTAAAAATGGCGAAGAGAAAGCGGACTAAGGTTACATCAAAATTCCACTTGTCTGATAGACCAGCTAAAACTCCCGATACCATGCGATTTCGTCTCACTTTATAAAATTTTGTATTCATGATTATTTCCTCTTTCGGTATTCTTACAAGTAGTATAGCATAAAACAGGTTCACAAACATCAGTCCTTAGGCCGATTTAAGATAACGAGTTTACCACGGCATACGCCACAGCGATAGCGTTTGGTATCAATCTTCCTCTTTCGTTGATAGGATTGCTGGCAGGATTGACACTGATAGACTAGGTAACTACTTTGGGCTCTCAAAGGTGGTACAAAGCGTAGTCCATCCACTTCTTTCAAAAGTTCCTTGAAATCTCGGTCCTTATGGCGATACCCCTTTTTCTGAAAATAAAGGTGATAGTGACAAAGCTCATGGCGCACGATCTTGCGAAAGACTTCCAAACCAAGTTCATTATAGACCTTGGGATTAAAATCCAAATGCCCATCCTTAGGGAAAAATCGCCCACCTGTCGTTCGCAGACGAGAATTCCACTGGGCTTGATGGGTAAAAGGCCTACCAAAGTCTTCGAGGGAAACAGACTGAACATACTCAGTTAGATTCATCTGGAGCTAGGAGCGACAGATTGACTTTTTCACGTTCAGTATCGATTTTCTTAACCCAAACCGTTACCAAATCTCCAACAGACACCACTTGGCTAGGATGTTTGATAAATTTGCGACTCATATGAGAAATGTGAATCAAGCCGTCCTCGTGAATCCCGATATCAACGAAGGCACCAAAGTCAACGACATTACGCACTACACCTTCCAGCTTCTGGCCCACTTTTAAGTCTTTGATATCCAAGACATCTTGACGGAGAACTGGAGCATCAAAAGAGTCACGAAAATCTCGACCTGGTTTGAGAAGGTCAGCAATGATATCTTTAAGGGTTTCTGGTCCAAGGTCAAGTTCTTGCGCCACTTCCTTGACTGAAAGGGACTTGAGTTTGCTTTGGGCTTCTTTATTCAAGTCCTTGATATCCAAGCGTTTCAAAAGCTCCTTAACTGCAGCATAGTTTTCTGGGTGAACTCCAGTATTATCAAGGATATTGCTACTTTCAGGGATACGGAGGAAACCTGCAGCTTGCTCAAAGGCTTTGGCACCTAGACGAGGAACCTTCTTAATTTGAGCGCGTGAAGTGATTTTGCCTTCTTCCTCGCGATATTTGACGATATTTTCAGAAATGGTTTTATTGAGTCCAGCAACATGGGAAAGCAGAGCTGGGCTAGCTGTATTGATATTGACACCGACTTGGTTAACTACCGTATCCACGACAAAATCCAGACTTTCAGACAGTTTCTTCTGACTGACATCGTGCTGGTACTGGCCGACACCGATTGACTTAGGATCGATTTTGACCAATTCAGCAAGAGGATCTTGCAAACGTCGGGCGATAGAGATAGCAGAGCGTTTTTCAACGGTTAAGTCTGGAAACTCCTGACGAGCTAGTTCACTGGCAGAGTAAACCGAAGCGCCACTTTCATTGACGATAACATAGCTAACTTCTGGAAAATCTTTCAGAACTTCCGCCACAAAAGCTTCACTTTCCCGACTGGCCGTTCCATTTCCGATTGCAATGATTTCCACACCGTATTGACCAATCAAGTCCGACAAATCTTTCTTGGCTTCTTCAATCTGACGAGCTGATGCTGGTTTAACAGGATAGATGACTTGAGTCGTCAGCATTTTCCCTGTCGTATCAACGACTGCCAGCTTGGCACCTGTACGAAAGGCAGGGTCAAATCCTAGAACCACGCGCCCTTTCAGCGGAGCAACCAAGAGGAGATTGCGCAGGTTGTCAGAAAAGAGTTGGATAGCCCCTTCTTCTGCCTTCTCAGTCAATTCTGTCCGAATGCGTCGTTCGATAGCAGGCAAGACTTTTTTCTTAACTGACTGTTGAACAACTTCATCTATATAGGCATTTTTCACCTTGAATCGGGCAGCAAAGAAAGATAGGATACGGTCTGTCGCATGTTCAAATCCGACTTTTAAGACACCTAGTTTCTCACCACGATTGAGAGCCAAGGTACGATAGCTCTGCATGTTGCCAACAGTCTCTGAAAAATCATAATAAATCTGAAAAACTTGTTTTTCATCAAGACTTTCATCCTTGACTTGCGAAGTGATTTTAGAGTGTCTCAACACTTCCTGATAGGTCATAGCACGTAAATTGACATCTTCCGATAAGGCTTCGGCCAAGATATCAACTGCTCCAGCCAAGGCTTCTTGACTAGTCGCAAATCCTTCACAGACAAACTTCTCGGCCTCTTTCTCTAAGTCATTTACGTTTTGCAAAATTAAGCGAGCAAGAGGAAAGAGTCCAGCTTCACGGGCAATGGTTGCCTTGGTTCGACGCTTTTCCTTATAAGGAAGATAGAGTTCCTCTACGTCTGCTAATTTTTCTGCAGCTAAGATAGCTTCTTCCAATTCCTTGGTCAGCTTGCCTTGTTCTTGAATCTTAGCTAAGACAGCTTCTTTACGGTCGTTGAGATTTGTCAGACTTTTATCCAAATCGATAATAGCCTTAATCGCTACCTCATCCAGACTACCAGTCATGTCCTTCCGATAACGCGCGATGAAGGGAATTGTCGCCCCTTCAGCCGTCAAACTTAGAACGGTATCGATTTGCTTTAAGGTTACACCCAAATCTTGGGAGATTTTTTCATATTTTTTATCCATGAATCTATTATACCATAAGGAACTGCTCTTGTTTTTCCTTACCTGTGTTTGCATCTTTGATTATCAAAATAAAAATAATCCCTTTTCCACAAAATAATAGTATAATAGAGGTAGAATATAGAAAAGAGGTAAGGCCATGGCTGTTAAATTTACAAAAACCGACGACTTGGACAAGATGTTTGAAGAATTCGCCAAACTTCCTGACTTAACACAAGTCACTTTCCCAGATGACAAAGACAAAAAAGAAAAAGTTGAGAAGAAAAAATAGATGACGATTTTCCAATCTCTTCCTCCTAGTGTATTACAAGCGGGAGCTATTTTTCTCTCCATCATGATTGAAGCCCTTCCCTTTGTCCTGATTGGGAGTCTCATTTCGGGATTGATTGAGGTCTATATCACACCTGATAAAGTTTATGAGTTTCTTCCTCGCAATCGTTGGGGGAGGATCTTTTTTGGTACCTTCATTGGCTTTCTCTTTCCATCCTGCGAGTGTGGAATCGTTCCAATCATCAATCGTTTTTTAGAAAAGAAAGTGCCCAGCTACACGGCAGTTCCCTTTCTGGTGACTGCTCCTATCATCAATCCCATCGTTCTTTTCGCTACATACTCTGCCTTTGGTAATTCAATAAAACTTGCCTTCTTGCGAGCGCTGGGAGCTATTGTGATTGCTTTGGTGCTTGGAATTTTCCTAGGATTTTTCTGGAAGGAACCCATTCAAAAAGAAGACCCTATCGCTTGCCATGAACATGACTTTTCACACTTGAGTCCTGCTAGAAAAGTCTTTCAGGTATTTATACAGGCTATTGATGAGTTTTTCGATATGGGGCGTTACTTGGTCTTTGGCTGTCTCTTTGCGGCTATCGTGCAGGTCTATGTCCCGACTCGGATCCTGACCTCTATCAGTGCTAGTCCAGTCCTTGCGATTCTCTTGCTCATGTTTCTAGCCTTTCTCCTCTCTCTTTGTAGCGAGGCGGACGCCTTTATCGGCGCTTCTCTCCTCTCGAGCTTCGGCCTAGCGCCAGTCCTTGCCTTTCTGGTCATTGGCCCCATGCTTGATATCAAAAATCTCTTCATGATGAAACACTATCTCAAAGCGCGCTTCATCTGGCAATTCATGGGCATCGTGACAGTGCTTGTCTTGCTTTATTCTTACATGATGGGGGTGATGCTATGATCCGATTTATCATTCTACTAGGTTATTTTGCTCTGACCCTTTATCTGAAGCTATCTGGCAAGCTTAGCCACTACATCAACCTCCACTATTCCTATCTAGTCTATATCTCCATGATCCTTTCTCTTCTGTTGGCTCTGGTCCAATTCTATATCTGGATCAAGAAAATCAATTCTCACAGCCATTTGGAAAGTCGCCGATCTAGACGAATCAGCATCCTTTTACTGTCACTACCTCTATTGATTGGAGTTGCCTTTCCTACAGTAAGTTTGGACTCGAGAACCGTATCTGCCAAAGGTTATCATTTCCCGCTTGCTGAGGGAATCGATACTGCTATTCAGGCAAGCGAAGGAACATCCAGTCAATACCTCAAACCCGATACCAGCACCTATTTTTCTAAATCTGCTTATGAAAAGGAAATGAGGGCTACTGCTGATAAATACCTATCCCAGCCAATCATTCAGGTTACAGACGAAAACTATATGGAGGTCATGGAAGTTCTCTATGACTATCCTCAAGAGTTTGAAGGAAAGCAAATCGAGTTTACAGGCTTTGTTTATAACGATCCTAGCCATCAAGATAGCCAGTTCCTCTTTCGCTTTGGGATCATTCACTGTATCGCAGACTCTGGTGTATATGGACTCCTGACTAAGGGAAACTCACGCCAGTATCCTGACAATACCTGGATTACTGCCAAAGGAACTCTCACTCTCCACTACCATAAAGAACTCAAACAAAAACTCCCAACACTGGAAGTTGAGAGTTTCACAAAAGTAGACAAACCAGAAAATCCCTACGTTTATCGTGTGTTTCAATAAAAAGTGACCCAACAACAGACAAATTACTTTTTAAAGTAGCTTGTCTTTTTTGTTCTCCTAGTTCAACAGAATCAACACACAACCTTTCAAACAATAGAAAAAGTCCCAAGAAATAAGATTTCTCGAGACCATAAAAATGTTAATAAGATAGGGTTGACAATCATCACATATCATAGCTTAACTGCAATAGAGTTGTGATAGAAAACGTTAATTTACTAGAAAAAATAAAACTCATATTAAACTGAATATTCAGTTTCTTACTGGCATAAAGCTATTTGAGTTTAATTTAACAACCACTAACCTCTATTAACGCCACCAAATGCTGAACCAAAAACGGAAGTAGAATCCTAAGAACATAATGTGCACCTCCTTTTGAAAAACGTTTTTCCATCTCAACTATATTATATATTTTCTTGTGGAGAATTGCAAATTTTTTCAGTCAAATTACTAGCTTTTTTCAAAAAAATATGATAAAAGACAAAATTTTATATTAAAAATAGTTATTGACTTTCGGTTTCTGTAAAATGAAGGTATAATATAAATGCACTAAGTCCCATAACTGGATTTTTCTGTCAAACTTTTGAGGTTAGTTCATAACTTCCAGTTGTTGAAATTATGAACTAGCCTCTTTTCTGCGCCATGAATCTCCGCTTTTTACTGTTTTTCTTCAGCTCAGTTGGACTACTTCTCATTTTGTAATAAAGCTCTTACCTCGTCTGCTCCAATTTTATCCTCAGCTTTTTCAAAGAGTTGAATAGATTGATAAAAATAATTTCGTGATTTATTTGAATTTTGCTTCAGATAAATCTCTCCCATCCCTCTATAGGAACAGGCTTGGGCAATGAAGTCCTCGGTTGTCAAAGCAAAATCTAGGGATTCTTGCATATAGCTTTCTGCCTCTTCTAGATTTCCCAACTTTAAACGAAGGTAGCCTTGTTCATAGTTGTTAACAGAAAATTTCAAAGCATCATTGGGAAAATATTTTTTTATAATTTGCATTTCCTGATCGATATAGAGTAGAGCTTTTTGAAAATGACCCATTTCCCTGTAAACCATCGCTAACTGATGATAGCCTATATGTTCATTTTCTTGGTCACTTTTAGTTCGAGCTAAGTCAATGTAACGCTGGTAGATACTTAAGCACTCGTTATAATTTTGCTCTTCAAGATAGATATAGCCCATCAAATTTAATAAACTAAAATTAGTGCAAGTTTCCAAAGAAAAATCAGCTTCAACTAATTTTTTAGCCTCTTCAATCTTGCCCTCAAACAATAATTCCCATGCTTGATTCATGCTTATTCTCCTGCATCTTACGTTGTATAGAAATCTATTGATAAATCGCTATCAGACTCGTATTTTTTCCAGGCTAAACTGAAACCATAATAATCCTGAAATTCAGGGTGCCAGTCATAATAAAGTGGGATACGACTATATTTTCTTGCAACAACTTCGTCTTCAAATTCTGGAGACTCACCTGCAGTAATACCAAATTGAAAACCATTTAGTTCCCAGCTATTGCCCCAAACATTTTCATCAGAAAGTACATCGATCCATCTCGAGGCATCAATATCAAAATCTGCACATAACTCCAATTCATAGAATCTTCTACAATTAATCTCTGAAGGTTTTATATAAAGGGCGCTATCAACTTGGTACTTTTTATCGCTGACTTGAATCTGTGTGATTTTCATTGGAATCGGAACTCCATTTAATTCTAACCAGAAATAGCCTAAAGGAGTTTTGATACTATAATATGTTTGCTGAGAGTTGGGGTTAGCGTTTTTAGAGCAAACATCTAGAATTCTTCCTAGCTTTTTTAAATTTCTAAAAACGTTTTTCGAAGTGATTGGGTCGAAATGTGAATACCTACGAATGACACGTTTTAACTTCTCAACAGGAAAAGTGATATCCTTTGGTAGGGCATGATACTTCTGTACAACTAAAGCAGTTTTTTCAGTATTTTCCTTCCCCACTGGGACAACAACAGCGTGTCCTATATGGATATTTGGGTCATCACAGATATAAGTATAACAATTCCCTCCCTCCTGAAACTCAACCACAACAAGATTTAACTCTTGATCTGGATCAAAGAGAGGCTCTACCTTTTCTACTTCTTGGCGCTCATAAAAAGTAAAGTGATCTCCATCCCCGTCTTCGCCAAAAACCATGAAACTGCCACACTCAGGGCACTTCCACATATAAAATGAGGCCTCTGAAATGTCTTCATAAGAAATTGAATCATTACCATCTTTTTTATTCATGATTTCTACTAAGAACTCATCCGAATAAACTGAATAAGCATTTGGATCAGGTGCTCTATGGTTGTTCATTGCTTGCCCGCATTTACATGTCCATTTACCCATAAAAAACCTCAGTCGTGGCCTAATTCTTCAAGGAAAAATTGATTTAGAGCTTTCCAGTCTTTCTTTTCCTCTCTAACACTTTGAACGTATGCATCCAACTCTTTGATATTTTTGATGATGTAGTATTGGATCGGCATAATCGGATCAATTTCCATACCCTCAGGTCCCTTTACCTTGATATCAAGCAATCTTGATACATGCACTTTCATCTCATCAGGAAGCAATTCTTTGACCAAATCGTCAAATAAAATTGGAGGAACAGAATGGTATTTTTCAATCCAACGACAGGCCAAAATAGGACGCAGCGCATAGAAATACTTTTTAGGTTTGACCTTGTCTCCTGAAAGATACTTATTCATTTGAGTTCTAGCAGTATTCAAGTAATGATACAGCATTTTCTTCTCAGAAAAATACTGGTTGGCAAGAGGACGTATGCGCTCAATAAAATCCGTTTGTTGATAAACAACTGGAGACTGTAACCATTCAAATAGTGTTGGATTTGACTTATAAAGGAGTTTTAAAGTCTTGTCTAAATCCCAGCCACTCACATCCCAAGTATCGTCAATTGGTAACTCGATAACATCACGCTGTTCATTTAAACGGAGATAAAAATCTCGCTTGTGTTTGTAGATAAATCGTACATCAAAGTCACTATCAGGAGACTCAAAGCCCCAGGCACGACTACCAGACTCGACAGCCCACAAAACTGTGACATCGTAATCATGCTCAATTTCTGCTAATTTTTCAGGTACCAGAACATTCATTTCTTCTTGTGTTTGCATTTATAACCTCTTATTATTTACGCTGTTTCTCCAGCTCGATCATTGATGAGTTCAATTGTTTGGACAATATTACGAAGTATAGGGAGTTGGTGTTGAAAGAGTAGTTGAACTGAACCATACGATTTAAACGGCTCTTGTGTTAAAACTTTGGTCTCCAAACAACCATTTTCTACAATGTAATCTACAATCAATTTCACAAAGGAAATCTGCTTGGCATTGAGACTCTCATCCGATAAAAATTTAGAAAAAACTTGATTGGCAGACTCTCTATCCAAACCAATAATCTCACGGACCAATCTAGGAATTGCCTTATTTTCATAATGTTGTTGGTAATCTGACTTGCTACCTAATTTTTCCCAAAGCAATGTTTCAAGTGCAAGTAAATCTTGAGAGGTCAATTTTTCATTATGGTATAACTTAGAAATTGCTTCATCATCTAGATGAGTTTTCAAATAATGTTCAACTTTTTCATTATAAGATCGCAGGTCATTGACTTGTAAATATGGCTTAGTATCATGGACAGTGGAAAGAATGTGATCATCAAAATTGACATAATATACAGTGCGTTCCGTTTTATCCAGAAACTGTAGTAAATCTCGAAAAGCAAGGCGTATTTTTTCCAGCTCAGATAAATCAACTTCTTCCCAAAATTCTGGCTCCTGTACTTTCCTGATGATTTCAGCCTGTGCAAAAACCTGTGGGATATTGCCAACCCTGGCAAGAGCTTTAGCTGTTTTCATAACTTGAGATATATGGATAGTTGCTGGCTTAGCCAACAGTCGTCCTAACTGTATCTGAAACAACCATAAATCAAATCGTCTCGCCATCTCGTCCTCTTTACTTTCTTCAAATAGAAGCGGAGAAAGATCTTTCTGGATTGTTTCACTTGTGACAGTCGTTAGATTTTGCCAATTTTCCAACTTCCTATAAGTATAAACTGTATCTAAGACCATACGAACCCTAAAGTCTAACTCATTTAAGCTCACCATACGCTCATGAAGTTCTGTGACGAGTTGCTGACGGTATTCTATAGCAAACTGATCATCTTGAAAATGAAGCCCCTGCAGTTCACGAATCAAGTCCACCTTGGTGTTAAACAAACGTTGAGTCAGAGAAACAATGTGACGGCCATCTCCCTCTCTCGGATCAGCTTTGAAATATTCAAAATTATCACCATAATCAAATACCAAGAAATTTTCCTTATCCTGCTCAGGTCCGAATAAATCTTTACAAAGACGGGTTCCACGACCAATCATCTGCCAAAACTTAGTTTTAGAACGCACTTTCTTGAAAAAGACTAAATTAACAACTTCTGGTACATCAATACCTGTATCCAACATATCAACAGAAATTGCGATTTGAGGGTATTTCTCCTTAATTTTAAAATCATCAATTAAGGTTTGATAATGCTTAATGCTATAATCAATCACTTGAGCATAATCGCTTCCTTTTTCAGGATAGCGTTCGTTAAAAATATCTCTGATGTATTCAGCGTGTCGATGGTTTTTAGCAAAGATAATGGTTTTACCAATTTCGTCACCTGAAGCTGTCTGAATCCCTCTTGTCATTAGTTCATCTAGAACAATTTTGACTGTTTTTTTATTGAAAATAGAGGTATTAAAATCCTCAGGATCAATATCTTTCTCAGAACTACCATCTTCAAATTGGCTATCAAAATATTCTTTTTCGTCTTGAGATAAATCATCGTAATGTAGACCATCCGTAGGTAGTTTCAACTTAGTTTCAATCGAATGATAAGCTACTAAATAGCCATCTTTGACAGCCTCTTCCAGATCGTATGCGTATGTTGGAACACCATTCTCCAAGTTAAAGAAACCGTAAGTATTTTTATCTAAATCTTGACGCGGAGTGGCAGTTAATCCTACAATCCGTGCATCAAAATAATCAAAAATTGATTTGTATTTCTGATAAATAGAACGGTGAGATTCGTCAATTATGATGAGATCAAAGTGCCCAACAGTGAAAGGGCGTTGGTTTACTTCTTCTTGATCACTAATCGCTCCTATCATAGTCGGATAGGTTGAAAAAACCATTCGACTAGATCGAGCACCATCTTTATCCTCTAAGAAATTGCAAACTGAAAGATCTGGAAGTAATTTCCTAAACGAGTCATAAGCTTGCTTAACTAGGGCTGTTCTATCAGCCAAGAAAAGAACATTTTTAACCCAGTTATGACGCGATAGGATATCAACTAGAGAAACCGCTGTGCGGGTTTTCCCAGACCCAGTTGCCATGACCAAGAGTGCCTGTCTCCGATTATTGGAGAATGCTTCACAGACACTTGTAATCGCATGTTTCTGATAATGACGTCCAGAAATGTCGTCCCTAATTTTGCTAGAAATATCCTCGAGTGGTTTTTGCAAGTGACGTCTGTCCATCAACAGTTGCAACTCTTCTTGAGAGTAGAACCCTGCAATCTGGCGACGATTAACACCATCAAGTATGTAGTGCTTCAAACCGTTGGTAATAAAGCAAATTGGCCGATAGCCGATTTGTTTCTCAAGAACTTCAGCATATTCCTTGACCTGTACTTCCCCTACTTCTGGATTTACAGATGCCTTTTTAGCTTCAACAATTGCTAGAACTTTCCCATTTTTGCCATAAAGGACATAGTCACAGTATCCAGTTCCTGTACCATGCTTCAAACCATGAACGGCTACCTCAACACGACAGTTTTCCTCAAATGTCCAACCTGCTAAACGGAGATCGATATCAATAAAGAGTTTTCTTGTCTCTGATTCAGATAGTTGATCGATATGGAAAGATACATCTTGCCGTAGAGCTGCTGTTTCACGTTTTTCAGTATAAGTCTCTTGAACAGCCAAGGACTGACTAGCCATCTGTTCATCGAAATCAGGAAGATCTGGCAAACTGTTTTGTAATTTCGCCATAGATTGTGGCGTTTCTCGAAACTTGATGTTTGCTGAAAGTGGCAATAACTGCTCGTCAAAATAACGCTCCACAAACTCGTTACTGTAGCAATAATCAATAAAATTGACAAACTGATACAAATGATGCAAAGCCAAAATCGCTTCTCGTTCCTTAATTTCTCCACCATGTGCAGCATGATTTCCCCATCGAATTAAAAGAACAATCTGCCTGTGGAGCTCAGGATCCACAATCTCTCTAAAATCATCATCCCATACCAAAGAAGATAAGGTAGCACGATAGGGAGCTTCTAAATATGAATCGTGACTATATATCCAATGAACAGCCTGCTCCAAAGCACGACGCGCCATAAAAGCAGTAGCCACAGTAGATGTCGCAATCATATTTTCAGCTTCTATACAAGGCTTTGAAAATGACTCGTATTCTGTATTTTCTAAAAGAAAGCTAAAATTTCCCATTTTTCTCTCACTTTGAATAAAAATATACCTATATTATACTAGATTTCAAGCTATTTCTCCACAGTTTTATAACTATCCCACAAGCAAATTGTGATTTGTCGACCTGAGCCACAAAGTCTGCGAACTCGTTTTGGAGGGAAAGAGGGGGGAGGGGGATGGAAATATTTTTGATCATCGATAAGTTAAAATTCTTTTGACGTACGCCTCTTTGTTGATTCAATAGCATTGATCTTAAATTTTGAATTACATAATAAACATATATAGTATCTGTGATTTTATCATCTAATTTCGCAAAAGCAATAGCTTGATTACAAGACATCACTTTAGTATTGATTGATGATTTTAAACCCGCAGTATCATACATTCCTAGTAATAAACTACCTTTTTCAATTATTTTTGCAGAACTACATTCAATTGCTTTTTTTGTAACTTTTTCAAAAGAATCTTTAATGTATTTATGTTCTAGTTCTCCTGATGTAATCCAAGGAATATGTCCTCTAAAAAAATCTTCTTCATTTCTTTTAGGAGTTCCACCGCTTTTCCATATTCCAAATTCTTTTAAAGCATGTTTTTCCCAACCCATTTCATTCAAAACAGGATCCCCAAACATCTCGTTAAATCGGGATTTGCATTTAAGAGATGAATTTTTGATGCGAATGTTTAACATTGCTTTGGTTGACCATGGCATAGGCCAGGGTTGTGTCAATTTTGCTGTGACCTAGTAGTTTTTGGACTTGTTCGATAGGCATTCCTTTATCAATCGCCTTAGTCGCTAAGGTTCTTCTGAATTTATGTGGATGAACCTTTTGTATTCCAAGTTTATGTCCTAACTTTCTCAATCGAATCTCGACACCCGCAATTCCAAGTCTCTGTGCTTCTCCAACTAGCGTTACAAAAAGAGCTGGATGACTATCTTTTCTGTCATTGAGATAGTTTCTTAAATGAATTTTCGTACGAGCATCAAAATATACTGGTCTCTCCTTTTTCCCTTTTCCAAAAACAACACACTCTCTGTTTTCAAAATCAATATCAGAACGATTCAACTGGACCAGTTCACCTACACGCATACCTGTTGATGCTAATAGGTCAATCATTGCCAAATCTCTTAAATTTTCACAATTATCCCTCATAATTTCCAGATGTTCATCCGTATAAGTTTCTTTTACAGTTTGTTCTGTTTTAATTTTTTTAATCCTTCGAATAGGATTCTTGATGATATATTCCTCTTGCTCAAGCCAAGCAAAAAAAGAAGACAATATACGCCGAATATTGTCCAAATTCGCCTTACTACAGTCCTTTTCAGACTGATAATTTGCTAGATAACTCCTTAGATCATCGGTTGTCAGTTGTGTCACAGACTCCTTAATATGATGAAACAAATTTTCAATTGTTCTCTGGTAATAACGTATTGTTTTTGCGCTACAGCCCTCCACCTGCTTAGCAGTGATGAATAGTTGCAACAAATAATTATTCGAATACTTTTGCTGCTTTTTTCCATCCACTAGATGACGCTCTAAACTCTCTCGCAATGCTAGTAATTGTTCATTGTTTAAAAGTGGTAGCATTTCTTGTATGATAATTGTCACTTTTGATTCCATAAATTCTCACTTTCATTATTTCTCATCAATAAAAAGAGGCAATATCAGTTTCCGCATTACAGAATTCTAATATTGCCTGTTCATTTATTTTCTTATGCTCATTTCAATCCAGCATACTATCTTACTTTTTGACCTTTTCTCTGATAGAATGTTCAGAAACCCATTTAGAGTAGCTTATCATTTTTTCATCAGTTAAAGCTTCTACCGCTACAGTCACGCACATATCAACCGCTTCTTCCACGGAAACAGAAAAGTGATAACCATTTAATTGTAAAAACTTCACCAAAACAAAGAAAGCTGTTCGTTTATTGGCATTGGCAAAAACATGCTTCTTTATCAATTGGACAAATAATATTGTTGATTTATCAAAAATTGTTGGATAAAGAGGCTTGCCAAAAACAAATTGTTCTGGTAAGTTCACAATCATATTTAACGCTGAAGGACTAACTGTTTGAATTTGCTCCTTTGGAGAATACCGTTGAATTACTAAAGCATTGATTTTTTCAATTTGCTTTTCTGTTAGATAGACTGTCATTTTTCCACCAAAGCTTTGAAAATATCATCGTATTCATCAAAAATTGTATCCAATTTTAAGTTAAAGGCATCATCAGAAACATAAGAGACCTGATGATCCAATTCTTCAGGAGTAAAGATAATTTCACCACTTGGTAATAATTTCGCTTCGTATTTAACACCACTTGGAATATTGAACTCGCTTGGAATCGTAATGGTGATTGAATTTCCCTGTTTTCTTGTTTTTACGACCATCTGATTTCCTCCTTTGAAGTATTATAACAAATAATTACGGTAATTACAACGATAGTGTGAAACTGCTATTTCATCTCAGATCTTAACCGAAATACTCCTGCATAAGTGATTTTTTCAAGGTTTCCAATTCTTCTAGAGATTTTTGAATTGCCAATTGTGATTTGTCGACTTGAGCTACAAAGTCCGCGAATTCGTTTTGGAGGGCTAGAGGGGGGAGGGGGACAGAAATATCTTGTAATTCCTTTGCATTTATATTAGCTTGATTAACAGCACCTTTCGCGATGTTCCTTAGAAACTTCTTTGTACTAGGAAAGTTTAAAAATTCGGATAGATATCTAGAGTTAAAAATATTATTATTTGTTCTAATACGAATAATGTAACCTGCAATAACCATATCAAAATTTAATTCATAAATACATGTTTTCCCAACTAATTCAATACTATTTGTACGATTAAATAGTACATCCCCTTTTCTTACTACATACTTTTCTAAGTCTTTCTCTGGAATATCTATATATTTTAAATTCTGTATATTCAACTTACCATCTTCAGTTATATTATTCATTCTTAAATATCCATATTTACCATTAAGAGTGGCTGGTAAACTAGTACCATATCGGACTTCTTCAACTAATTCTCCTAGTCTTTTCAATGAAAAGTCATTTAATATAAACATCTCGTTAAATCGGGATTTTACAAGGTTTGAGAGTTCACTAATCTGCTTATTTCTATTTATTATTTGATACTCTAACCTATCCAATATGTCTACTATTGTATTTTGATTTTCTATAGTTTCAATATTAACTTTGGTTTTATTTAAATAGTCAGCTAACTTTAAATTAATAATTCCAGTTGTTTGATTTTGAAATTTTAACACCTTTTTTGTGTCATAAAGATACTTCATTAAATAAAATATATATTTAGAATTATATTCTGGTTTAACTCTTAAAATACTAGTAAAGTTATTTGTGAAATAATCTTGATCTGTAACATCGAAATATACAACACGTCCAACCGGTTGATTTGGACTACCTCCTGATTTTTCAATTATAATATCACCAGTTCTTAGAATTTTGTCGCTGTTTTTATCTTTATCAATTTCACGACATACAATATTATCTAGATTTAGTCTTCCAGAATTTAGAAAATTTGAGGTTCTAATTACTGCTGTCGCCTCTCCTTTGCCACTATCTTCATTACCCCATTCACCATTTATAGATTTTTCAAATATATTCTGTAAAAAAATGATCGTCATGCAACCACCTCCTCGGAATATCGGGATTTTACAAGTTTTGATAATTCCGTGTATTGCTGACTTTTTTTTGAAATTAGATAATCTATTTTCTCCAAATTCTTAATAATCTTTTCTTGTTCAGGAATACTCATCATTGGAACTTGAGCATTTGATAAATTATTGAGCTTAATATACTTTATTACTCCTCCAATTGACTGGTGGCGCAAAACCTCTATATACTTATCAAGAAAGTAGTATAGATATTTCATTCTTACATTAGAATTATTACTCAAAATATAAGTTCTCTGATAAGCATTGAATTTTCCTTTATAATACTTAACATTTAAATCCCCATTTCCTGCAACTAAAACGACTTCGTCGTCATAAACATAATCGTTAATCCACGAAATTTCTTTTGCTGTTGTGAAAAATGGATACTTACCTCCGACAACTGCAGCATTGGCATCCAATTTACCAGTTTGAATAGAAACTAATTCTCCCAACTTCACTTTCTTCATGCAACCACCTCCTCGGAATATCGGGATTTGACGAGTAGATTAAGCTCTTTAAGTTGTTCTTGTCTCATTAAAATCAGCTTGCTTAACAAATCTAGTTCACTTGCAATTCTTTGTTGCTCTCTCAAATTTGTATATGAAACCATAATATTATCAAAATATTTTTTTGTTAAATGTTTCATTGTGGAACCATGAGTATGTTTTACAGCATCTTGCAAACCTTTTTCAACAACATATTTAAAATATGATTTATCAATATCTATCTTATCAAAAATCACTTTAAAAATATGCTGATTTAACACTGCGGATTTTCCACACCACTGAAAAACCCCTAATGTACCCGACCAAGAAATAAGAATGTCACCATCTTCAATAATGTATTTTTTATCAATCGTACCCGAGTAATAATTTATCTCTTTTGAAGTTTTAGTCAAATTCTGTATTCTGATAATCTCTTTTCCTTCAGATGACCAATCTTGAGGTTTAAAAGCATATCCATTAATAAAAGTAGCCACTTCCCCCAACTTCACTTTTTTCATACATCCATCTCCCTACTTGAGTAATTCTTCTAACTCTGCTAAGCCAGCTTGAATTTCTTTTTCTAGATCATTGATTTTCTTTAAGATGACTTCTGTTGGTTCATACTCAACTTTTTCATACTCGATTTCTTTGTATTTATTGATCGATAAATCATAATCATTATCCTTTATCTCATCGACTGGAACAAAGAAAGACTGGTCCGTTCTCTTACGTTCTGCTTCGTTTTCAAGTTGATGGAAACGTTGAATAATATCTGGAATATCATTGTCACTGATCGGTTGTCGTTTATCATCCAAACTTAAACCATCTGCTTTCATATCGTAAAACCAGACCTTGTCCGTGCCACCATTTCCAGTCTTTGTGAAGATGAGAATGGCAGTTGAAACTCCAGCATAAGGTTTGAAAACACCGCTAGGCATTGATATTACAGCATCCAATTTATGATTCTCTACAATTTCCTGACGAATTCCTTTATGGGCTTTAGAAGAACCAAAGAGGACACCATCAGGTACAATAACCGCTGCACGTCCCCCTGGTTTCAAGGTACGCAAGAAAAGAGCAAGGAAAAGTAATTCTGTTTTTTTGGTTTTTACAGTCGCAAGAAGATCATTTGAAGTTGAATCGTAGTCAAGTGACCCTTTAAATGGAGGATTTGCTAAAACTAGAGTGTACTTATCTGCTTCTTCATTATCTTGAGATAGTGAGTCAAGATAACTAATTTGTGGATTTTCCACTCCATGTAGCATCATGTTCATTGCACCAAGTCTCAGCATAGTTGTATCCGTATCATTCCATGAAACATATTGTTATGAAAATGTTTGATATTATCTGGATTGGTTTCCCATTCATCTTTCTTACGCTTTAAGTAACGGCTAGCAGATACTAAGAAACCAGCAGAGCCCATAGCAGGATCTGAGACAATATCCTTGATAGTTGGTTGCATCAACTCAACCATCATATCGATGATGTGACGAGGTGTACGAAACTGTCCATTTTTACCTGCGGTTGACAATTTTGATAGCAGATATTCATAGATATCTCCAATATCATTAATTCCCTTTGTGTCATTATCAAAATCTATATCTGACCCTCTAGTTGGAAATTCGTCTAATATAGAAATCACCTTTTGGAGCGTAGCTGGTTTATTAATTTGAAAGATAGCTTCTCGCATATAACGTGAAAAAGCTGTATCGTCAGTATCACCCTTAAGATTCTTAATAAATGGAAAAATCTCCTGGGTCATTAAACGATAAACTTCCTGAGCATCTCCTATATTTTTAAAGGTCGACCAACGGTATTCAGGTTTGTCTTTTGGAAAAATTCCCTCATAAGAAATCCCTAAAAACTCAGCATCGCTTTCGCGTCCAAGTTCAACACTATCCAAATCCTTCATAAACAGAAGATAAGTCAATTGTTCAATATTTGTTAGAGGATTTGCATTTCCTTCAGTCCACAGCATTTCCCACAGTTGATCGATTTTACTTTTTAATTCGCCTGTAATCATATAGTCTCTTTTCTTTGGTTTTTAAAGTTATGAATATCACTATTTTAACAGATTTTCAATCAAGCTTCAATTATGTTTCTCGCTATAAAAATTTCTTTCAAAAATAAAAAAGCAAACACAAAATATGGTTCACTTTTTTAAACTTTTCTACTCTCCATCCTTCCAGTTCCGAGCAATCTCTTCGTCTTTCTGGAGTTGGTCTACCAGTTCCTCTACGGAGTCAAATTTGACCATATCACGGACACGGTCCAGCCAGTAGACAGTGACTGTCTCACCGTAAATATCGTCTGAAAAGTCGAAAATATTAACCTCAAAACGTGGTTCTTCGCCATCAAAGGTGACATTTTTCCCCACACTTGCCATGCCACGATATCTTTGACGTTGCACTTCCACATCGACTACGTAAACACCGTCTGCTGGCATATAGGTTCGATCTCTTAGGACCAGATTGGCTGTTGGATAACCAATAGTCCGCCCACGAGCATTTCCATGAACGACCATCCCACGAGATGGGAGCGGTGTGCCGAGCAGATGCTTGACTTCCTTGACATCTCCATCAAGAATAGCTTGGCGAATCCGTGTAGAACTAATCTTGCCCTTTTCGTCCTCGACCGGAGGAACAATGATGATTTCTCCATCAAAATAGTCCTTTAGTTCATCCGCAGTTTTCTTATCAGAGCCAAAGGTATAGTCAAATCCTGCTACGATAATCGCTGGTTTTAAAGCCTTGATATAAGTATCAAAGAATTCTTGACCCGTTAAACTAGCAAATTTGCTATTAAAGTCAAGTAAGAAGAGAGCCTCTACCCCATGCCATTTCATCTTGTGCTCTCGTTCTTCGTGATTGACAATATGGAGCATGAGCTCAGGTTGGTAAGGTTGTAAGGCAAGTTTTGGCGACTCTGTAAAGGTCATTACGACAACTGGCAGATAATCCTTCATCGAAGCCTTACTGGCCACTTCAAAAAGTTTCTGATGCCCCTTGTGAATGCCATCAAAATAACCTAGTACAAGGACTGTTTTACCCGGTACTGCAATATCTTTTTCGTTCTTAATAGGTACTGTTGTAATCATGAAACTATTATATCATAGAGAAAGTCTTTTCGCTAAGAGGAAATCCCAAATGTCGTTTTTTGCGCCTAAACTGACCTTAAGAGAAAATTTAGCACTTTAGTTTTAAAAAATAGCACCTCCTAAAAGATGCTATCATTTGGTAACTAGTCTTTTGTTTCTTCCAAATCTTTTAATTTAACCGAAACAATCTTAGACACACCTGACTCTTGCATGGTAACTCCATAAATAGAGTCCGCTGCTGCCATGGTCCCTTTACGGTGGGTTACGACGATAAACTGACTATCCTTGTCAAAGCGATTGAGGTAGTCCCCAAAGCGTTTGACATTGGCTTCGTCCAGCGCCGCCTCTACCTCGTCCAAGATGACAAAAGGAATGGTCTTAACTCGGATGATAGAGAACAACAAGGCCAAGGCCGATAGGGCTTTTTCACCACCACTCATGAGGTTGAGAGACTGGATTTTCTTACCTGGAGGTTGGACAGAAATCTCCACACCAGCTGTTAAAAGATCACCCTCAGTCAATATCAAGTCTGCCTGACCACCGCCAAACATCTGTCTAAAGGTCACTTTAAAGGACTCACGAATAGCCTCAAAGGTTGATTTGAAGCGTTCCTTAACCTCATCATTCATCTCTGTGATGGTCTCAAGAAGCAGGTTTTTCGCAGACAAAATATCATCACGTTGGCTATTGAGGAACTCCAGACGGTTGTGAACTTCTTCGTACTGGTCAATAGCATCCAAGTTGACAGGACCCAGCGAGCGAATAGCCTTCTCTAAATCCTTAACCTCTTGCTCTGCCAGATTGAGATTTTCCAGTTCATGAGCCTTTTCTAGAGCCTCATTGTAGCTAACCCGGTACTGGTCTGTTAATTGAACTTGTAGATAGCGCAAGCGTTCGCTGACTTTTTCCTTCTTAGCTTCAGCGCGTGTTTGTTTACGAATCCACTCCTCGTTCTGCTGACGAGCCTGATCCAAATGACTAGCAATATCATCTAGTTGACCTTCGATATCATCCAACTCAAACTGCTTGCGAATCAGACCTTGTTGAAGATTGGCTTTCTGAGTTTTGGCCTCTTCCACCTGCTGGCTTAGTAAATCCGTATCCACTTTCTCAAGATTATCTACCTTTTCTTGGAGGAGACGCTGAATCTCCTCTTGTTCGATATCCAGACTATCCAGTTCCTTGCCTAAGCGTTCTATATCAGTTACTTCGTAACGTTTTTGTCCCTGTAGTTCCGACTTAAGCAAGCGAGCTTGAGAAATCTGTTCCTGCAAGTTTTGATAACGTTCTTGAATGGCGTTTTTGTTAGACTTAATCTCTTCAATCTCAGCTTCCAGATTTTGCTTTTCACTGGCAATGGTAGCAAGACGCTCTTGGCATTTTTCCTTATCCGCTTGCCAATCTCCCTCAGAAAGACGATTTAATTCCTCTTCTTGAAGTTTCCAAAGCGTTTCCAGTTCTTCGACCTGCTGATTGGTTTGTTGATAAGCTAGGTACAAGCCTTGCTCCTGAATACGAGCTTGCTCACCCTGAGATTTGATAGCTTCTAATCTTTCTGTTAATACCGCCATCTCATCTTGCAAGGTCTTAAAAGTCGCTTCTTCTGAACGAAGACTAGCTTCTTCCTCAGCAATTTCTTTTTGTAATTGTTCCAGCTCTGGCTTGATGAAGATGCTGTTATTTTGACGATTGGCACCACCTGCGTAGGAACCACCTGTACGCAATTCGGTACCATCAAGCGTCACCATGCGAACCTGATAGCGAACTTGGCGAGCTGCGGCACGCGCATGTTCTACAGTATCAAAAATTGCTGTCGTTGCTAGCAAGTTCTTAAAAATGGCTTCTAGTCTCTTGTCAAACGACACCAACTCATCTGCCATACCCAGAAATCCTGGACTTGCAGAGATAGCGTCTTGATTCTGACTAGAAATCGTACGAGCCTTAATCGTTGTCAAAGGAAGGAAGGTTGCACGACCAGCTCTATTACGTTTGAGGAAATCAATTGCCTTGGTCGCCGCGTTTTCATCTTCTACGATGATATGTTGACTGCTAGCTCCAAGTGCAATCTCCAAAGCAGTTTGAAAATGCACATCAAAGGTCAAATGTTCACTGACTGCACCAATGATCCCACCAAGACGGTCTTTTTCTTGAAGAACACTCTTAACACCCGCATAAAAGTTACTATGATTCCTAAGGATATTTTCCAAACTTTGGGCTCTTGCCTGCTTGTTTTTGAGACTATCCAGACGGTCAAAGAGTTGGCTCTGTTGGGCTTGGTAAGAAACTTTCTGTTCCTCTTGTTCCTTGGCACTAGCTTGGTAGTCTGCCAATAATTTCTGAACCTGCTCCTTGGCAGTTTCAAGCTCAGCCTGCTGTTGACTGGCCTTCTCTTTAGCTGTAGTCAGTTGTTCTTTCAGTTTCTCAAGTTGATCAGCTTGTTTTTGAGATAGTTGACGGCTGTTCTCCAGTTCATTCTCTATTCGTGTCAACTGGTTTGAGACATCCGCTTCTTCTTGTAAAAGTGCCACAAAACGTTCACGTAAGAGCTCAATCATCTGGTCAGGATCATCTGAAAATGCCAACAATTCTGCTTCTAAACGATTGAGTTCCTTGTTGTTTTCAGCTAAACTTTCCTCTAACTGTTCCAGATTCCCTTCTTTTTCAGCCTTTTCCTTACTTAGAGCCTTTCTCTTATCTTCCAGAGTCGCCAAACGTGCTTGTGCTTCTTGTTGATTAAGGGCTACCTGCTCAGATTCCAGTTTGGATAGGGCTAGTTTTCGCTCTAAGTCACTGATCAAACTGGTCAAATCCATTAAGCTCCCTTGGTCTTTGGCCATTTCAGTTTGGAGATCTTGCCGTTTCTTTTTAAGAGTCTGATTTTCCTCTTCTAACTCTTCACGCTTTTGGTAATAACTAGTCAAGAGTTCCTGAACCTGCGTTAGCTCTTCTTCTGTCAACTCTAGTTCAGCCTTATTTTCCTTGATTTGGGCAACCAGTACATCCAAATAAATCGCCTTACGCTGACCATCCAAGTCGAGAAACTTCCGAGCATTTTCAGCTTGTTTGGCAAGAGGCTTGATTTGATTGTCCAACTCATAGATAATGTCCTCTAAACGGTCTAGGTTGTCCTGAGTTTGTTGCAGTTTGCTCTCTGTTTCTTTTCTACGAGTTTTGTACTTTAAAACTCCTGCAGCTTCTTCAAAAATGGCTCGGCGTTCTTCGGGCTTGGAGTTAAAAATTTCCTCAACCTTCCCTTGAGAGATGATGGAGAAGGAATCTCGTCCCAAACCTGTATCCAAGAAAAGATCATGGACATCACGGAGACGGACTTTCTTGCCATCAATTCGATACTCGCTATCTCCACTACGGTAGATATGGCGTTCTACCTTAATAACTTGCCCTGCATCCTTGATAAAACCATCCTCATTATCCAAGGTCACGACAACCGAAGCATAATTGAGTGGTTTGCGACTTTCTGTTCCAGCAAAGATAACGTCAGGCATCTTACCACCACGAAGGCTCTTAACACTAGACTCACCTAAAGCCCATCGCAGACTTTCTGTGATATTTGACTTCCCAGAACCATTGGGCCCAACGACAGCTGTCACACCTTGATCAAAGACAACCCTGGTCTTGTCAGCAAAGGACTTGAATCCCTGGATCTCAATTTCCTTTAAATACATGAATCCAGCCCTTTCTCCACTGCATTTTTCGCGGCTTCCTGCTCTGCCAATTTTTTAGAACGTCCTTGGCCTTTTCCGATACTCTTGCCTTCAACCAGAACTTCTACATCAAAAACCTTATCATGGGCAGGTCCCATCTCAGAAGTCACCTGGTAGCGAATGTCCACATCCCCATTGACCTGGAGCAACTCTTGCAGGTGTGTCTTGTAATCCTTAATCATTTCAAAGTCACCTACTTCAACCTTGGGAATCATGACCTGATAGATAAACTCTTTTACTCTAGCTACATCCTTGTCTAAAAGCAAAGCTCCCAGAAAGGCTTCAAAGGCATCACCAAGAATGGTGTCACGATTGCGACCACCAGACTTCTCTTCCCCTTTACCCAATTTGATAAATTGATCAAACTGGCAATCACGCGCAAAACCAGCCAAACTCTCCTCACGGACAATCATGGCACGGAGTTTAGACAAATCTCCCTCTGGTTTCTTAGGATATTTTTTATACAGGTATTCTGAAATCAATAATTGCAGAACAGCGTCTCCTAAAAATTCCAAGCGCTCATTGTGTGAAATTTTTAAGAGGCGGTGCTCATTGGCATAACTCGTATGAGTAAAGGCCGTTTCCAGTAAGTTTTTGTCTGCAAATTCGATTGCAAAACGCTTCTTCAGTACAGTTTGTAATTCTTTCATACTGACCTCTTTCTAATAATTACGATCCTTTCTATTATAACAAAAAAAGTCCTCTGAGTCACTTTAAAACGGGACTAGGGGAGAGTGGGGTAGTTTTTGAAAAAAATTTCCAATTTTGGAGGCAATATAAAGAAAAAAGCCTTATTTAAAGGCTTTTTTAGGCTGTTTACATCCACCCTGAGGGAATCGAACCCCCATCTTAAGAACCGGAATCTTACGTGATATCCATTACACTAAGGGTGGAAACTTGTTTTATTATAACAGAAATTTGCTCTAATAACAAGTTTTTTATGGGTGGATTAAGCGTCCATTAGTGGGAAGCATCCCCATTCCAGATAGAGTTTTTCACGATTACATAATCAACGTGCTTGAGGTCAGCAACCTTGCGTCCACCTGCGTAGGAAATGGCACTTTGCAAATCCTGCTCCATCTCAGTCAGGGTGTCTTGCAAATGCCCTTTGGCGGGAAGTAAGATGCGTTTTCCTTCTACATTTTTATATGCTCCTTTTTGATACTGTGAAGCTGAACCATAGTATTCTTTGAACTGTTCGCCGTCGACTTCAATCGTCTTTCCTGGGCTTTCGATGTGTCCTGCAAAAAGGGAACCAATCATGACCATGCTAGCACCGAAACGGATAGACTTGGCAATATCACCATGAGTACGAATCCCACCATCAGCAATAATCGGTTTGCGAGCAGCTTTTGCACACCAGCGAAGAGCAGCCAACTGCCAACCGCCTGTACCAAAACCAGTCTTGACCTTGGTGATACAAACCTTACCAGGACCGATTCCAACCTTAGTAGCATCCGCACCAGCATTTTCCAATTCACGCACAGCTTCTGGTGTCCCAACGTTACCAGCAATGACAAAAGTATCTGGTAATTCTTTCTTGATGTGCTGGATCATAGAAATCACGCTATCGGCATGACCATGGGCAATGTCAATCGTGATATACTCAGGAGCATCAGCCTTGAGCTGGCTAACAAAGTCATACTCGTAATCCTTAACACCAACAGAAATGGAAGCAATGAGCCCTTGCTCGTGCATGCGTTTGATAAAAGGAATGCGCCCCGCTTCATCAAAACGGTGCATAATGTAAAAGTAACCGCCTTTGGCAAGTTGCTCTGCTACGTTCTCATCCAAAATCGTCTGCATATTTGCTGGTACAACAGGTAGTTTGAAAGTGTGATTTCCAAGTGTGACACTGGTATCTGCTTCTGCACGGCTTTTAATCACACATTTATTTGGGATCAACTGAATATCTTCGTAATCAAAAATTGGAAATTCATTTAACATATCGATGTCTCGTTTCTTTTGTAATGACCTACCTATGCCTTCGCATCACTACGTCTTTTCCGACGTTTCCTTAATTAATTCTACACCAAAGTACAGTTTTTGTCAATTTTTAAAACAAACATTCTGTAAACGTTCGTTTTTTATCGCAATCAAAATCTTCTGAAAATCACTAAAAATTATTAGATTCGTAAATTATAGTTGATAACTACCTTAGCCAATCCAAAAGTGCGATGACAGTTCCATACCATCACCGCACTGATTTAGCCCATTTATTATTCTAATCTCCTTTGGATGATTTCATTGTAAAGGTATAATACTTGTCTCCGCTATAAGTTATTTTAAAGACCCCATCTTTTTGTTCACTGTATAGACTCGCATTGCCAGCAACCTTACCTTCAAATATAATGGTACCCGTCACATAACTCCATTTAGGAGTGGCAATTACTTCTCCTTTATAGGTGATTGTAGAAGTATGATCTGCCTTTAAAGTTGCCTTCAAGGAATCTGGTGCTATTTCTCCAGATGCGTCTGCATCCATTGCATCCACTACAGACGCACCTATCCAGTCTCCTAAGAGGGCTTTCTCTTCTTCTGGCAAGAAGTTCTCAGGTTTCGCTGCATCTATTCCTTCTTTTGCAAGTTTCACATCCATTGAAGTTCCGACAAGCTCTTTTAAGATGCTTTCAAATGTAATCGTATCCTTATCAAGCTTGCCAACCATATCAGTATTTTCAATAGTAAGAGTTAATGTGTTATCATCATTTTTCCATTTACCTTCTGCAGTTGTTCCTTCTACGTTTAGTTTTGCCTTGCCTCCACTCATCAATTCGAGTTTGAAGCCAGCCATATCATCACCAGAGAGCGTTACTCCCATGGCCGTTCCACTAACAGCTACGTATTTACCCACTAAGGCATCGTCCGCTCTTCCACCTGATTTTCTACAAGCTCCAAGCGTGATAAGTAACAGAAGTGCCAATATCAAGCTAAATAATTTTTTCATTTTACTTCCCTTTCTCCTAAAATAGATTTGAAAGTCTATCTCATTCACTCGTCTATTCTAATCAAAACTTGCCTCCTGCACCACCGTGAGTTCTTCCTGATGAAGATGTATGAGTACTGCTACCTCCAGAAGAAGATTTACTCTCTTTGGGACGAGCCACCTTATCAACCGTTTTATATAGAAACTTTTCTTCTGCTTGAGTGACAGTGAGACTATTTTCTACAATATAATTTGTCGCTGCCACCTCTGGCTCCACACTTTTGAGTTGACCAGCCATACTTGAAACAACTACAAAGGCTGTGACAAGACCTACACCTAGAGATAGGGGGACCCATATCCAACTTAGCGGTTCCTTAGGAAGATTCCCTTTGTCATAAGGTTTATCTGTCTTAGCCTGCGTTAAGAACTTATCGCTCAGTTCTGCAAAACTGCTAAATGCTTGCTCATATTCTCCGTTGCTTAGTTTCGGAACAAAGCGATCAGACATATATTCTAAACCTGCATCGGTAAATGCTCGAATCGCATAACCTGTTGTGGTGATATGCCAATCCCGTTCCTTCATACTTAACAACAACAATAAACCACTATGGTCCTCACCCTGACCATAACCATTATAGTCAAAATAATCATCTGCAAAGGCTTCTGGTGTCTTCCCTCCCAGATCCTTGACAGTCACAATAACAAGGTCACATTTCTGCCGCTCACTAATCTCATCAAGTTTACTTAATAAATCTTTTTCTTCTGCATCACTCAGTAAATCCGCTTCATCCACGAGACGCTTCAGGGGTCCAAACTTAGCAGCAATAGCAGTCAAACTACGGTGGGCACTGTCATACCAACTACTATTGCTATGATAAACTCCTTTGATAAAGGTATCCCAAAAATCTCCCAGAAGCTCTTTTGCTTTTCCCTTGTAGCAGATAGTTCTATAATCTTTAGACTTCCCTATTATCAGAAGAATAGCATCTTCCTTCCCTCTCTGGAAGAAATCCGTTGTATATTGAGTTACATCATCATAAGAGTCAGCAATGAGCAGATAAGATTTGAACTGATGCTCTTTGTAAATAGCTTGTGCTTCTTCTTCTAGTTTGCTTTTCTCATTGGATGATAGGAGGCCGGCCTCATCATAAATTAAAGTTTGACTTGACATGTCAGCTGACACAATCCCAATCAAGGTAAAAGCGAGAAAAACCGCAAGAAGGAATGATAGTAGTTTTTTCATCATATCTTCCTCCTTACATTAGATAAATCAACCAAACAATGCCATAGCAAACAATAAAAGTAAGTGTTGCAATCGTCATAAAATAGCGCCAGTAGACTCGTTTATCCAAGGGAAGGTTGCCTACAAATTTTCCTGTTTGACCATTCATAGCAAAAACGTACTTTTCATTATTCCAAGTTGTGTTTAACAACCAGACTGGATAAAGGACATACTTGGCTTTGCTATTTTTAAACTCAACATGGCTACTTTCTGGAGTTACCATTGTAAAGCCTTTAACTGTTTCCGCAAATCTATCTTCAGTACTCCTTTTAGCCCGTTTATTAGCGTGGGTGATACTTTCTTCTGCCGTCACATCATAACGCTCGGCCAAATAACCTGCTAAATAGGCTGTTTGAAAGTCAACTGCTTTTGAAACATCAAAAGGTTCAATAGATTCCATCAAGGTATTGTCCATACTTTTAGAACCGTCAACAGGTAGATGAGAAAAGGCTAACTGACCAGAACGAAGGACAGAGTAAAATTCAGTTTGGGTGTAATTGTAATCTTTGTCACTCCAAGTCGTTATCCTAGTTGCTTTGTACTTAATATCCGCATCCGCTTCTGTATTAAATAGCCAAAATGGCACGTAAACACCCTTTACTTCATCAATATGGTTCTGATCCTTAAAAATTTTTGGCAATAAACGCTTGCCGAGAAGGTGCTTGTTAAGCGCTTCTCTGGCAGCTTTTTTATCCAGTTTAAACGGAATAACCAACTCTGGTTTCAAATCACCTACCAGACGTTCCTTGAGAACAACTGGATTGTCACAATAAGGGCAAGTTGTTGCAGCAGTATTTTCATCAGCAATCAATTGTCCACCACAGGAATTGCAAATAAAGACGTTCAGCTGTTCATCATCCTCTTGCCATTCTGTAGCAGAATCCGTTGCTAGAGATGGCTCTGAAACAGACTGGGCTTCATCCAAATGCTCGTCCATGTGCTTGAGACTCTCCATTTCGTACTCGGAATCACAATAAGGGCACTTTATTTTCTGAATTTTAGTGTCAAAAGATAGTGCTCCACCACAACAAGGACATTTGTATTCTAAATTATCAGCCATGTCATCATCTCCTCTCCCGACACTAAGCCAATCTAGAGTTGTCTTGTTCTAAAACGTTGACCCGCATTCAGGACAGAATTTCGGTGCCTGGCCAGAATCTGGAACTTTCCAACCACAGTTACTACAATGTTTTGCTTGATGAACTATCAGTTTTGGACTGCCACAATTTGAACAGAATTTACCTGTATTTACTGTGCCACATGAACAAGTCCAGCTATTGTCCACTGGTTTCGGACTGCCACACTCTGGGCAGAACTTCCCCATAGCCTCATGGCCATTTGGACAGACCCATTTATTGACATTCGGAGTGCTTGGTGGTGCTTGATTTTCTGTTTGTGCTTGGTTAGCAGCCTGTTCTTGTCCCATAGCAAAGAGATTTTGTGCATTCATGCCACCGCCTGCATTGGCTGCCATGCCAAAGCCCATAAAGCCAGTCATAGCTCCTGCTTCATTGCTTGCGGCTGCCTTCATAGCGTCTGCCTGTGCACCAACTAAGGTTGCGGCCGCCATAGTCGGATCTTTCATAATAGCAGTACGTTGAGCCTGCTTAATCATTTCGGCATCTTCTTCTGGGAGAGTAACAGAACCGAGTGCAATGCTAATGACTTTAAGACCACGAAGTTGACCCCATTTTTCTGAGAGAGTTTCATTGAGGGCATTTTCTAATTCTGTATTGTGACTGACAATTTGATTCGGTCTCAATTCCATATCAGATAACTTAGCAAATGAAGGTTGCAAGGCGCTGATAAATTCAGTTTTCAACTGTGAGTCAATTTCTTCACGCAAATACTCTCTTTCAACATTTCCACAAACATTTGTATAAAACAAAAGCGGGTCAACGATCTTATAAGAATAAACCCCTGAGCATCGAACAGAAACGTCAAGGTCTAAACCAATCTTAGAATCTACCACACGAAATGGAATTGGGTTCGGTGTACCGAATTTATTATCAATTAATTCTTTTGTATTAAAATAATACACACGCTGATCTTTGCCAGTATCGCCACCATAAGTGAAACGTTTCCCAATTTGTTTGAAAGTATCCTTGATAGAATTTCCAAGATTTCCTGTAAAAATACTTGGTTCGCTGGAGGTATCATAAGTGAACTCACCTGGTTCGGCACAAACTTCTACAACCTTACCTTGCTCAACAATCATCATACACTGACCATCAGCCACTGCAATACCTGAACCATTGGAAATAATATTATCACTGCCCTTGGTATTGGATGAACGTCCAGATACCCTCTTTTGCCCCTTGACAACCATGACAGATTTGTCAATAGACTCACAATAGAAAAATTCTTTCCATTGATCGGCTAATAAACCACCTACAGCTCCTGCACCTGCTTTGATAAGTCCCATATTGTACCTCTTTTCTTTTTATCAGTGACCCATTAATAACTCACTTGCCTACCGCCTTTCTATTTAAATAATCCTTTCCACCTCCCATTCATTGTGATTACTGGTATGAGCGATTCTAGGCATATCAACTATTAAAAATATTGTTGACAACTAATCAATTATAACTCAAAAAAGCCCACTTAAACCCCGACTGCAAGTAGCAAAACATGCGAAGGGAGTCTAAATGAGCCACTTACAGTATAATTCTAGCTGTCATCAGCTACAACTCTCAGTAAGCTAACAAGGAGAGTGTAGAAAGCGAAAGAACGACGTTAAATGGATAATTCTAATATTTATATGATGATGGTGAGGTTCTATCAACTTGTTTTCAGTAGACAAACTACTCGTAAAACCTCTTAAACAGTATCTTGGACTTTTAAGCACTCAAATGCCACTTAGTCTTTATATATTATGAGTTACATTAAGCAAATGGTGATCTGTGTAAATCAGGGTCTTCTAATGATAAATCCCACTAATAAACTACCTTACTTCAAAATGTAATCGCTATCAATTTCTATCTTTATTTTACTTTTTTTCTAGGATTTTGCATGTTCTATACTGAATTTTTAAAATTTTTAGACTATTATTTTCATTATGTCTAATTAATTCTCAGAAATCACTATATATAAAAACATGTGAAAGGATAGGAGTTTAGGTTCTACTCAGCTTAATAATACTCACCTTGACGATAATCCCATGAGTTAAAGGTATCTGACAAATGCATCATGATTTTATCAATGTCAAGCCCTTTGCGAATCACAACTGGGGCTGGTGAGGTTGAACGTGCTCCTCCTTGTTCTGGAATGAGTTTGCCGTCCTTATCGACCATAGAGACCATCACACCTTGCTCGTAGCGAGTTTCAATCGTTTTGTCAGGTTGGATGGAAGCCACATAGTCGTCTGCTTCAATGACAAGGTCCACTGCTCCTTCGATACGTTCTCCGATACCTTCTACCTTACCACGATTTCCTTTTCCAGATGGGTTGGCTGATGAGGCATAAACCATCTTGCCTTCTTCCCAAAGTTTGGCAGCTAATTGTTCACCAGCTTTACCAAACTTGATGACAAAACAGCTAGTACCACGAACGTCTGTCATGAGTTCTTCACGGCCATCACCGTATGCTTTCAATTTCTCAAAAGCTTCTGGTTTCCATGGAAGGATACAACCAAGGAGAATATCTTCATCCCAATGTTTTTGGTAGAAGGCTTCAATTTCTGGGTTGAGTTGTGCTAAAGCGCGAAGCTCGTCCATGCTACCGCAGAGAACAACTCCTGGTTTGTTACGGTTACGTTCTTTAGCTTCAAATTTGCGCTCCAATCCTGCCTTGTCGCTGGTCATAATGATGTAACCAACTTTTGTAGGGCATACAATGCACCCGCCCTCACCTTTTAAAATGTCATATCCTTCTTGTGAAAGTGTTCCGTTCCATTGAATGTGTTTTGTCATAGTTCTATTTCCTTTTCTATTTTTCTTCTAGTTCTGCCAGTAGGCTGGTCGTTGTTTTTCATAAGCAGCAATCAAGTCTGCATACTGCAAAGTAATACCGATATCATCCAAACCATTTAAGAGCTTGTGTTTCCATTCGCTATCGATTTCGAAAGTGAATTCTCCGACTGGTGAGATGATTTTTTGTTGTTCCAAGTCCACAGTTACCTGATCGGTCGGTTTAAGTTCGGCTAGTTTCTCTCTAACCTCTCTAGGCTGAACAATGGGCAACATGCCATTATTGAGTTCATTATTGTAATGAATGTCCCCGAAAGAACCTGCTATCACGACTTTAAAACCATAGTCAGCTAGAGCCCAAGCTGCGTGTTCCCTCGAAGACCCTGCCCCAAAGTTATCCCCTGAGATGAGGATAGTGGATTTGCGGTATTCTGGTCGGTTAAAAACAAAGTCTGGATCCTCAGTGTAGTTATCGTCCAGATAACGCCAAGCATACATGAGGTACTTGCCAAAGCCTTTCTTATCAATCAACTTGAGAAACTGCTTGGGTAGGATTTGGTCGGTGTCGATGTTATCATTCATGAGAGGAACGGTCGTTCCCGTATAAACTGTAAATTTCTCCATATCCTCTCCTTACTGGGCTTCTGGCATCTGTCGAACATCTACGAAACGCCCTGCGATAGCTGCTGCTGCTGCCATGGCTGGACTGCAGAGATGAGTCTTAGCGCCAAATCCCTGTCTATCTTCAAAGTTGCGGTTACTGGTTGAGGCACAGTGGACCCCATCAGGGACCTTGTCAGGATTCATCCCTAGGCACATTGAGCAACCAGGGTCTCGCCACTCAAAGCCAGCGTCTAAGAATACTTTATCCAAGCCCAATTTCTCCGCAGCTCGTTTGACAGGACGCGATCCTGGCACTACAATTGCTGTTAGATTGGGAGCAATCTTCTTCCCTTTGACAAATCGCGCGGCCAGTTGTAAATCGCTGAGACGAGCATTGGTACAAGACCCGATAAAAATATATCCTAGTTCAATATCCTCTGGCTTTTGACCAGGCTCCAAGTCCATGTAATGATAAGCTCGTTCATCATTCATATCCTTAATTTCTGGGAAGCTACTGTCAAAGTCAACGCCCATAGCAGGATTGGTTCCCCAGGTCACCATAGGAGCCAAGTCTGAGACATCCATCCGGATAACCTTATCATAGACGGCATCCTCATCGCTGACAAGCGTCTTCCAGTCAGCAATAGCCTCCTCGAAATCCTCTGGAACACATTCTCGTCCTTTGAGATAATCATAGGTAGTTTGATCTGGATTCATGATGCCCATCTTAGAGCCAAACTCGATGGACATATTACAGATGGTCATTCGCTCTTCCATTGTCAGTGCATCAATTGCTTGTCCACGATATTCAACCACATAGCCAACACCACAGGCAACGCCGTACTTGGCAATTAAGGCGAGAATGTAATCCTTAGAATAAACTCCTTTTTGAGGAACACCAGTGAATTCTACCAGCATTTTCTTGGGTTTGACCTGCCAAAGGGTCTGGGTAGCAAAGACATGCTCGACCTCACTGGTCCCAATCCCAAAGGCGATAGCTCCGAAAGCTCCGTGAGTAGCTGTGTGGCTATCTCCACAGACGATGAATTTTCCTGGTTGGGTCCGTCCTGTTTCTGGACCTACCATGTGAACGATTCCCTGCTTTTCAGAACCGTGGGCAGCATGTTCAATCCCAAACTCCTCAACATTTTCAGCAAGCTTATCAATTTGAGCCTTGGAAATGACATCTCGAATATCATAGATGTTGACCGTTGGTACATTGTGGTCAAAGGTCCCAAATGTCAAGTCTGGTCGTCTCAATCTGCGGCCTGCATCTCGTAATCCTTGAAAAGCTTGGGGACTGGTCACCTCATGAATATAGTGCTGGTCCACATACATGAGTTGGGGTTGCCCTTCTTCTCCTGTGATAACATGGCGGTCCCATAATTTATCAAAAATCGATTTTCCTGCCATCCATTACCTCCAAATAAAATATAAGGCCACTAGTGTGGTCACCATCCCGAGAAACCAAACTGTTTTAAAATACCATTTTCTAGTCTTGTGGTGAAAGATGATTCCTGCCAACCAGGCACCAAAACCACCACAAGTAACGGCTAAAATGAGTAAGATTTTCTCTGGTACGCGCCAAGCACCTCTTCTTGCCTTGGATTTGTCAATGCCATAAATCAAGAAAATCAGCAAATTCCAAATCAAGAGGGCAAGCGTGATTCCTTCATTTATCTTCATAATCTTTCAATGATGGCTTCTGTCATTTCCTTGGTCGAAGCCTGTCCTCCAATATCTCTTGTTAAAACACCAGCCGCTAAACTAGCTTCAACAGCACGCTCGATACGCTCCGCATCCTCATAACGTCCAAAGCTATCTCTCAACATCATGGCAACAGATAATATCATGGAAATCGGATTGGCAATTCCTTGACCTGCAATATCAGGCGCTGAACCGTGAATAGGCTCATAAAGACTTGGCCCCTTTTCAGAATGACTGGCTGATGGCATGACGCCAAGTGTGCCTGATAAAACGCTTGATTCATCAGATAAGATATCTCCGAAAAGATTCTCCGTCACAATGACATCAAACTTGGCAGGATTTGTAATCATGAGCATGGCAGCTGAGTCCACCAACTGGTGTTCCAAGCTTACATCTGGGAAATCCTGCGCAACTTCCTCAGCTACTCTGCGCCAGAGTTTTGATGTCGCTAGAACATTTTGCTTATCGATACTAGTAACGATTTTTCTGCGACTTCCTGCGATTTCAAAGGACTTGCGAATAATCCGCTCTACTTCCTCATAGCTGTAGTCGTTGATATCACGCGCTTTTCGCTCTTCAAGGATATGATCTCCAAAGTAAATCCCACCTGTCAACTCACGCACCACGACAAAGTCTACACCAGCAATTCGTTCTGGTTTGAGAGGGGACAAATGCTTGAGGCTCTCAAAAATCTTAACTGGGCGAATGTTGGCATAAAGCTTGAGTTCCTTACGAAGAGCCAGCAAGCCTTGTTCAGGCCGAATCGCTGCCCCATCATACTGAGGACTACCGATAGCCGCTAGGAGAATAGCATCTGCTTCTCTACATGCCTTGAGGGTTTCATCAGGTAAAGGATGCCCCGCAGCATCAATACCTGCACCTCCAAAAGGTCGTCTATCAATCTCATAGTCAAAGCCTGTTTTTGAAGCTAGAGCTTCCAGAACCGCTAAACCAGCTTCCATAATTTCTGGACCGATTCCATCCCCTGCTAGAGCTACTATTTTCTTTGTCATAGCCTTCTCCTTTACACACTAGGCATGTCTCGGTAGGAAACGCTACGCCCCATCTCACCTGCATTCTCTTTTTGAACAAAAGTATTGGCATTGATATAAGCAATAGCCGAAGCTTTCAACACATCGAAATCAAGACCTGCTGCGTTAAAGATGGTTTCTGTATCTCTGTTTTCAACAGTAACCAAGACACGAGCTTGAGCATCAATTCCATCTGTCACAGCATCAATGGTATAGGACACCAAGCGGACAGATTGATTAAAGAACTTATCGATAGCGTTAAAGATCGCTTCAACGGAACCTTGCCCTGTTGCATTAAATTCGACTTTCTCACCATCCATATTAGCCAGACTAACAAGCGCTTCAATGTCATTATCTGCATGAGTTTGAAGTTGTAAATCATCAAAGTGGAAGCCTTCTGGATTTTCAACCATGGTTCCAGCGACCAGAGCTCGAATATCTGCATCTGTGATTTCTTGTTTCTTGTCCGCTAGTGCCTTGAACTTAGCGAAGAGTGGTTTGATGTCCTCTTCTGTAAAATCTAGGGCCAATTCTCTTAGTTTCTCAACAAAGGCATGGCGACCAGACAATTTTCCAAGCGGAAGACTATTACTCTTAACACCAACCAATTCAGGTGTGATGATCTCATAAGTGAGAGGATTTTTAAGGACTCCATCTTGGTGAATACCAGATTCGTGAGAGAAGGCATTGCCACCAACAACAGCCTTGTTTTTAGGAACTGGAATACCAGAGAAGCGAGAAACCATTTCAGAAGTATTGATGGTCTCGTTTAGGACAATACTTGTTTCTGCTTGGTAGTAATCTTGGCGAATATTGAGAGCCACTGCTATTTCTTCCAAAGCAGCATTTCCAGCTCGCTCCCCAATACCATTGATAGTTCCTTCGACACGTCCTGCACCATTCTTGACAGCAGAAAGGCTATTAGCCACTGCCATTCCGAGGTCATCATGACAGTGAGGTGAATAGATAATCTGACGATCCGTCTTGACATTTTCAATCAAGTATTTGAAAATAGCTCCGTACTCTTCTGGCGTGGTGAATCCAACCGTGTCAGGGATATTGATATAAGACGCCCCTGCATCGACCGCTGTTTGAACGACTTGCAAGAGGAAGTCCAACTCTGTTCTGGTCGCATCCTCTGGAGAAAATTCGACCACTTCAAACTTAGAGCGCGCATAGGAAACATGCTCCTTAATAGCTTCTAAAATCTCTTCCTTGCTCTTATTGAGCTTATACTTGCGGTGAATCGGACTGGTAGCGATAAAGACATGAACCTGTGGATACTTGGCATCCTTAAGCGCCTCGTAACAAGCATCAATATCAGACTTGACCGAACGTGCTAGACCAGTCACCGCAGTTTTCTTTAAGACCTTAGCAATCTCCTGAACTGCCTTAAATGAGTCTGGGCTTGCAGCCGGAAAACCAGCTTCGATGGCTGAAATGCCCCATTTTTCCAACTGCCTTGCAATGGCAATTTTTTCTTTTATTGAGAAGTTAACACCAGGTGTTTGTTCCCCATCACGAAGGCTTGTATCAAAAAATTCAACTTTACGCATAAGATTTCCCCTTTTCCAAATGTGGTTTTAAAAAAACATCTCGCTTAGAAACCCAAGCGAGATGTTGATTTACTCCCGCTTGGTAAGCCAAACAGGACTAATGCTTTTGCACTAGCCCGAGTACCTCAACAACAAAGCAAATTGATTAAACTTAGCTGTTTTCATGTTTGACTTTCTCCTTCGTTTGATATCTTGTTTAGTATTCTAGCATAGCTAAAAACACTTGTCAAGAAAAAATCCATTATTTTCTGAAAATTTCTTCAGTAAAGAATATTTTGCTAATTGAAAGTATTTGAAAACTCAAGTAACTTTACTTATTTTTTCACTGTCAAGTTCCAACTTCTTTCGATGAGTTCTATCACTTCTTCATCTTGCAAACTATCATCAAGTGCCAGACTAAGCCAGTAGCGTTTGTTCATATGAAAGGCTGGGTAAATTCCCTTTTGCGAAAGCAAGTCAGCTACTTGGTCGTGTTTGAGGTTGACTGCTTCGACTAGCCCTTCTCTCCCCTTATCTAGCCTATCCCATGGGATTCTCATCACAACAGCATACCACTTTTGATTGCCTTCATGACGCAATACAGCTATATCAGGCGACTTTTCCCACAGATACTCCAACTGATTACCATACTTTTCCTGAACTTGAGCCATGATACGCTTTGTCTGAGGACAGATAAAATCCTGCACATCAAAGCAAGCCTTCCGAATCTGGTAAAGAATCTCCAAACAAGCCTCACGGACACTTCCGACAAAACTTCCCCGCATACTTTCCATATGTACTTGAGGATAGAGGTCACCCGTTTCCTGATCAAAAACCTGAAAACTCACATTATCAGGAGTGATAGAGACTGTCATGGAAAAGTCACCTTGCAAAATCTGGCAACTATAGTTCCATACTTCCCCATTTTCTACAAAACCATAGTCTCTAGCTTTTTCTTGATTAAACTGATAGGATTTAAAAATTTCAAACATATGTGAAAACTGCTACCAAAAGCTAGCAGTTCCTTTCTATTTTTTAAAAGACAACCTTGGTTCCATGCAATTGTGTCACACCCAGCTGGTCAATAAAGGTTTGACGATTGTCTAAGTCAATTCCCCCACCTGGTAGAATTTCAATTTTACCAGCTGCATGTTCCAAAATTCTGTGATAATGAGCAAAACGTTTTTCTAGCGAGTCTCCAGACACACTAGCACGAGTTAAGATACGGGTGACACCGGCTTGGCTGAGCCAGTCAATGGCTTCTAACTGGTCTTCATCGCTTAATGCATCAAAGGCCATGTGAAAGACAATTTCCATTCCTTTAGATGCGGCAATCAGCTTCTCAAGATTAACCTTATCCAACTTCTTATCAGCAGTTAATGCCCCAAAAACTACTCCTTGACTTCCAGCCTGCGCAGTCAAACGAATGTCTTCTAGCATAATCGCTATTTCAAGATCAGTATAGACAAAGTCGCCACCACGGGGACGAATCATGGTCATAATGGTGCTATCATAGTTAGCTGCCAGTTCAACAGCTGCCTTAGTCACTCCATAGCTTGGTGTTGTCCCACCAACTGCTAGATTGTCACAAAGTTCGATTCGACGAGCTCCAGCCTGCATCGCTTTTTCAAGCAGGGTCACATTTTCAGCACAAAATTCGTAAATCATTTGATTCTCCTTGATGTTTTCTTTAAATTTATTATATCATATTGTTTTAAATATCCTTTCATTTTTATCAAGGCAAATAACTACTATTTTTATCTATTCTTTGTCAGGAATGACTTTAAAGAGATAGTAGGTGATAAAGATGGTCAAGGCTCCCAAACCGATTTTGACTGGTAAAAGAGGGGCAAAATAAATAGAAATTCCCATCAAGATATAGATAGATACGATGATTTTTTTCTTGCGTTCACGCGCTATAGACTTGGTTTCCCGAAAATCAGCTACATAAGTCTGATAGAGCTTGGTGTGATAAAGCCAGTCTTCAAAACGCTTAGAAGATTTTGAAAAGCAAGCGATAGACAGCAAAAGAAAGGGAGTTGTTGGTAAGAGCGGCAGGACAACACCTACAAGAGCTAGAGCCAAAGAAATAAAACCAATACAGAAATAAATAATGCGCATAACTTCTCCTAGATAAATTACTCTTCCTCTAGTTTCGCATACAATGAGGAAATTTGTCAAGCTTCAAGTAAAAAGAGCCTGAAATTCATTTTCAGGACTCTGCATTTTATTTGATCTTTTCCTCTTCGTAGTCGCCATTACTACATACAACTTGCTTGCCACCACCACGGACTTTTTTCTCCACAAGGAAGTGTCCGCATTTTGGACAGTCACGGCCAATCGGTTTGTCCCAGGAAGTAAATTCACATTCTGGATAGCGATTGCAACCATAAAAGATACGATTGCGCTTGGTTTTGCGTTCGATGATTTGTCCTTGATGACAGCTTGGACACTCGACACCAATCTCTTTGACAATCGCTTGTGTATGACGGCAGTCTGGGAAATTGCTACAAGCATAGAATTTACCAAAACGACCGAGCTTAATCACCATCGGACTACCACAGACTTCACAGTCAAATCCAGCTGGTTCATCCTTGATCTGAATTTTTTCCATTTCTGCTTCAGCCTTGGCTACTTCTTTAGAGAATGGTTTGTAAAAGGTGTCAATAACACGTTGCCACTGCTCTTTTCCAACTTCGACATCATCCAGTTTTCCTTCCATCTCAGCTGTGAAGGTCACGTTTACGATATCTGGGAAATATTCAACAATGAGTTTATTAACAATTTCTCCCAACTCTGTCGGTTCAAAGCGTTTGGCTACCAGACGAACGTAGTATCGTTTCTGGATGGTTTCAATGGTCGGAGCGTAGGTTGATGGACGTCCAACCCCATTTTCCTCCAAGGTCTTGATAAGCGTCGCTTCTGAATAGCGAGCAGGTGGTTGGGTGAAATGTTGTTCTGGCTTGCTATTGACTTGCTTGACCACATCTCCAACAGCCATGTCTGGTAACATCTTGTTCTTGTCAGAATCATTATAAATAGCAAGATAACCATCAAACTTAACCTGACTACCATTGGCAGCAAATTGGACCCCATTTTGAGACAATTTAACAGCCATGGTATCAAAGATAGCTCCCGTCATCTGGCTGGCCACAAAACGGTTCCAGATAAGGGTATAGAGCTTGAGCTGGTCTTTATCCAAGTACTTAGCGATGCTTTCTGGTGTATTAAAGACACTAGATGGACGAATAGCTTCGTGGGCATCTTGAGCGCCTGAGGCGTTCTTGACCTTGCTACCATGCTTGGAATACTTGCTACCAAAACGGTCGTTAATGTAGCTTGCAGCTTCATTCTGAGCTACTGGACTGATACGAGTCGAGTCTGTACGCATATAGGTAATCAAACCTTGCACGCCCGATCCGATATTGATCCCTTCATAGAGCTGTTGAGCCACCATCATGGTCTTTCGAGTACGGAAATTGATTTTGTTAGCCGCATCCATCTGCATGGTTGAAGTCGTATAAGGTAGGGGCGCATTGCGTTTGCGCTCTTTCTTATCTACCTGATCTACTGTAAAATCTTTGCTCGTTAGGTGGGACAAGACTTCTTTGACTTCTTCGTTGGTGGTCAATTTCATCTTTTTGCCATTCATACCATAGAAAGAAGCCTGAAATTGCTTGGTACCCTTCTTAAAGACACCATCAATTGTCCAGTATTCTTCTGGTTGAAAGGCATTGATTTCATTTTCACGGTCAATGATAAGCTTAAGGGCAACAGACTGCACGCGTCCTGCTGATAAGCCCTTCTTGACCTTTTTCCACAAAATAGGCGAAATCGAATACCCTACCAAGCGGTCTAAGACTCGACGAGCTTGTTGGGCGTCGACCAAGTCCATGTCAATCTTGCGCGGTTCTTTAAAGGCATTTTTTACCGCGTCCTTGGTGATTTCATTAAAAACCACACGGTTGGCATCATTCTCATCCAAGTTGAGAATGTGGGCCAAATGCCAAGAAATCGCTTCTCCTTCACGGTCCGGGTCACTCGCCAGAAAGACTTTATTGGCCTTTTTAGCTTCTTTTTTTAAGTCATTGATGAGAGGACCTTTTCCACGGATATTGATATACTGCGGTTCATAGTTATTTTCAATATCGACTGACATACTGGATTTTTTCAAATCACGGATATGCCCGACACTGGCTAAAACCTTGTAATTTCTGCCTAGATATTTCTCAATCGTTTTCGCCTTAGCAGGCGACTCTACGATGACTAGATTTTTCTTAACTGTTGATTTTTTCTTCTTTGTTGCCGTAGCCACACTATCACACCTTTTCAAAGTAATAAACTTTATAAAGTGTAAACCATTTTTCTATAGCTGTCAAGACCTAACTCCTATATATAGAAGAAAAGTTTATCTGTGTGAACAAATTTCTCCTTAAAATTCAAACTCAGCCAGCACATCTTGACCACTGGAAATCAGCTTTGCTCCCTCTTGGATCAGGTGATGACAGCCATCTGAATGGCCATCTAAAATGTTTCCCGGAATGGCAAAGACATCACGTCCTTCCTCCATAGCTCGCTCACAGGTAATGAGACTGCCTGAGCGCATCCTCGCCTCTGCTACAATAACTCCTCGACATAATCCTGCTATGATTCGATTTCGAGCTGGAAAATGAAATTTCAGAGGTTGCTCGCCAGGTCCATATTCACTGAGAACCAGATGGTCATTGCCAATGTACTCCTGCAAACGTTTATTGGCTTTAGGATAAAACACATCCAATCCTGTTCCAATCACAGCAATGGTTTTTCCTCCATTCTGGAGTGCAGCCATATGGGCAGCCGTATCAATCCCTTTAGCCAAACCACTGACCACAATTAACTCGTTTTTCAAACCTTGAATGACTCTCTGAACCGACTTTGCTCCCTGACTAGAACATGAACGGCTCCCTACAACAGCAACCTTTGGAAACTTCAGCAAGTCTAGATTTCCCTTATAAAACAAGAGCGCTGGAGCATCATAAATCTCACTCAGATCCCAAGGATAACAGTCATCAAGAATAGAAAAGGATGGAAATTTCTGAAACTCCTTCTCCAACTGCGCATCATCTATCTGGAAATAGCGTTCCATAAAGACAGCAGGATTACGACACCCCGATATTTCAGCAATGTCACCTAGCAAGAGCTCCTGATCAACACTCTCGTCATATTCAAGGACAGTTAGAATCTGTTGATTGGTCAGCCCAGCTTTTCTCAATTTGTAAATCTCATAGTTTGTGATCTTCATATACAACTCCATTTCTTTTTCTACTCATCTATCTATTCGAAAATAAAATAAAAAGAAGACCAAGGATCTTCTTTTTTTCATTTATTCAGCTTTCGTATTTGACCAGCTACTTTCAATCATCGGTAAGATTGCTTTTAAAGTTTCCCCATCCCCTTCAAGTGAAACATAGCGGATTTTACCATCATTTGATCGGAAAACCCAGGTAACGAGGTATTTCCCTGACTTAGCAATTGCATTGACAACATAGGCTTCATAACCTCCAATGGTCGATTTGGAGCCCCAAACCTTACTGAAATCAGAGCTTTGTTCTTTAGAAGTTAAAACACTAGATGAGACAGTCACAATATCCAGTTTAGCATATTCTTCTTCGCTGATATTAAACTGCTCAGCCTTGAAGGTATTCAGCGTAACAATGTTGATATCTGTTCCATCGCAATACTGTATATCATTTCCACCTTCTACTTCATGGAATCGAACCCATGATTTGGGTACCTTGACAAAACCATATTCATTCGAGCCGATGATTTGCGTCTCTTCCTTTTTCGCTTCAGAAACAGCAGAACTAGAGCTACTTGTTTCCTGACTGCTAGAAGAACTAACAACTGCAGACGAACTTTCTTCGGCTGCTGTTTGCGATTTATTGGAGCATGAAGCTAAAAAAGCACTAACAGTAACTACAGTACCCAAAATTAATAATTTTTTCATCCTACCACCTTTCCATCTGCATTATAAGAAAAATAAGGACTTCTGTCAAATTCTAACCTGATCTATTTTGTCAGTTGATGATTTTACTCGCTCTCATTTAAAGCAAAAACTCTTGAGAAATCTTCAAGAGTTTTGTTTTCTATTTCTATTCTTCATCCATGCTTAAGACGCTAAGGAAGGCTTCTTGTGGGACTTCTACTGATCCAATGGCTTTCATACGCTTCTTACCAGCTTTTTGTTTTTCAAGAAGTTTACGTTTACGCGAAACGTCACCACCATAACACTTGGCAAGTACGTTTTTACGAAGAGCCTTGATATCCGTACGAGCCACAATTTTGTGGCCAATAGCTGCTTGAATTGGCACCTCAAACTGTTGACGAGGGATGATTTTCTTGAGCTTATCAACAATGAGTTTCCCACGTTCGTAGGCAAAGTCCTTATGAACGATAAAGCTGAGGGCATCGACCTTATCACCATTAAGAAGGATGTCCATTTTGACCAGCTTAGATGGACGGTACTCTGACAATTCATAGTCAAAGCTTGCATAACCACGCGTCGAAGACTTAAGCTTATCAAAGAAGTCAAAGACAATTTCAGCAAGTGGGATTTGATAGATAACATTAACACGATTGTCATCAATATAGTCCATGGTCACAAAGTCCCCACGTTTGCGTTGAGCCAATTCCATTACTGCCCCAACAAACTCCTGTGGTACCATAATCTGAGCCTTGACATAAGGTTCTTCAATGATCGCAATCTTAGTTGGGTCTGGGAATTCTGATGGGTTAGATACATCCATAGACTCACCGTCAGTTTGTTTAACCTTATAGATAACAGATGGAGCTGTCATGATGAGGTCAATGTTAAACTCACGCTCTAAACGCTCTTGGATAACATCCATATGGAGAAGTCCAAGGAATCCACAACGGAAACCGAATCCCAGCGCCTGCGATGTTTCTGGTTCAAACTGCAAGCTAGCATCGTTGAGTTGCAATTTTTCTAGGGCTTCACGTAGGTCATTGTACTTGTTTGATTCGATTGGGTAAAGCCCTGCAAAGACCATAGGGTTCATCTGCTTGTACCCGTCTAGCGGTTCTGCTGCAGGATTGCTTGCTAGGGTCACCGTATCACCGACACGCGTATCTTGAACCGTCTTGATAGAAGCCGCAATATAACCAACGTCACCTGTCGCTAGGAAATCACGCCCGACTGCTTTCGGCGTGAAAATTCCGACCTCAGTCACATCAAAGGTCTTACCATTGCTCATAAGCTGAATCTTATCGCCAGGTTTGACTACCCCATCCATGACACGAACTTGGAGAATAACCCCACGGTAAGCATCGTAGACAGAGTCGAAAATCAAGGCCTTGAGTGGCGCCGTTACATCACCAGTTGGGGCTGGCACTTTTTCAACGATCTGCTCAAGAATCTCTTCGATACCAATACCAGCTTTGGCCGAAGCTAAGACCGCTTCGCTGGCATCCAGTCCGATGACATCCTCAATCTCTGTACGCACACGCTCTGGATCGGCTGCTGGTAGGTCAATCTTGTTAATGACTGGCAGAATTTCCAAATCATTGTCCAAAGCTAGATAAACGTTAGCAAGAGTTTGCGCCTCAATCCCTTGGGCCGCATCAACCACCAAAATAGCTCCTTCACAGGCAGCTAGCGAACGCGACACTTCATAGGTAAAGTCCACGTGCCCTGGCGTGTCAATCAAGTGGAAAATATAGGTCTCCCCATCTTTCGCAGTGTAATTCAGCTCGATGGCATTGAGTTTAATGGTAATCCCACGTTCACGCTCAAGATCCATACTATCCAAAAGCTGGGCTTGCATTTCACGACTAGAAACCGTCTCCGTCTTTTCCAAAATGCGGTCCGCAAGCGTTGACTTACCGTGGTCAATATGGGCGATAATAGAGAAGTTTCGAATCTTCTCCTGTCGTTTTTTTAATTCTTCTAAGTTCATGATGCTCTTCCTTTCAGGGTATCTATTAATTATAAATTGTTTTTAATATTTTGACAAGACCATACCCTGCTAGGAGTACTAATCTTCGGCGATAAAGCCATCATTTTCGATAAAGTGGTGTTCTGTCATTCCTTGGTCTGTAAAGACGATTCCATGAAGGACACCACCATAGACAGCTCCTCCATCCATGCCAATCTTGCCATCTTCTGTCATCCAAAGCTCAGCAGTACCTCGGTCTTGCTTCAGCAAACCATAAACTGGTGTATGACCAAAGACAATGGTTTTTCCAGTATGATTTTCAGCTTCGTGGAATGGCTTTCTGAGCCAGACTTTCTTGTAATCTGTAGTTTCATGCCAATCATCCAAAGTCAAATCAATACCTGCATGAACAAAGATATACTTGTCTGTCTCTACTACAAATGGCATTTGACGAATAAATTCGACCAAGTCTGCTGCTTCTGTCGCAACACGCTTGGCATCTTCTACGCCATCAACTGGTGCATCCAAGGGACGACCTAAAATAGAGTTAATAGTTGTATCTCCACCATTACGACGATAATGGTCATAGCTTTCTTCTGGGTCATCGAGCCAAGTCAGAAACATATACTCGTGGTTTCCTGATAGACAGATAGCTCCTTGATTGTCGACCAAGTCTTTGACCATTTCTAGAACATGGCGACTATCCTCACCACGGTCAATCAAATCCCCTAGAAAGAGCAGCTGAGTTTGACCATCCCAGGTTTTGAGCAGATCTTCTAGCATACCTGCTTTTCCGTGAACGTCTCCAATTACATAATAGTCTGTCATTTATTTCTCCCTCGTTTGCAATAATTCTCTGGCTTGGGTAAGGGCTGCTTCGGTTACATTTTCCCCAGCCAACATCTTAGCTACTTCCTCTACTCGCTCTTCTAAAGTCAAGAGACGAACCGTCGACACCGTAGAGTGCTCATCACTAATCTTCTCAATAAAGAATTGATAATCCGCAATGGCAATCACTTGTGGAAGGTGAGAAATAGCAAGAACCTGACCATGCTGGCCAATCTTATGAATCTTCTGAGCGATGGCTTGGGCCACACGACCTGAAACTCCCGTATCCACCTCATCAAAAACAATACTGGTCTTGCCTTCTTTGCGAGAAAAGGCTGACTTGATAGCTAACATGAGACGGGATAATTCCCCACCAGATGCAACCTTAACCAAGGGTTTAAAGTCTTCACCAGGGTTGGTGGAAATGTAAAACTCAACTGTTTCATTCCCCTCACGACTAAATTTGCCCTTACTAAAGCGAACCTGGAACTGTGCCTTCTCCATATAGAGATCCTGCAGTTCTTGCTTAATCTCAGCTTCGAGCTGCTGGGCCAAATCATGACGAGCAGATGCAAGCTGCCCTGCCAAGTCGACAAGCTTGACTTCCAATTTTTTGAGCTCTGCTTCCATGTCTTCGGAAGAAAGGTTATTCCCTGTCAAGAGATTGTACTCATCCGTAATCTTGGCAAAATAAAGCAGGACATCGTCCACAGTCCCACCGTATTTACGGGTAATAGTATTCAGAAGGTCTAAGCGATTCTCAACCTGCATGAGGCGATTACCATCAAAATCCAAGTCCTCAATAATATCTTCCAAACGCTTGCTAACATCTTCTAAAACATAGTAGGTTTCTGATAGAGAACTTGAAATTTCACGGTATTCAGGATCGTATTCTTCAACACTTTCCATGTCATTCATGGCTGAACGGACATTGGCCAGACTGGAGAATTCCTCATTGTCCAACATGCTGTAGGCATTGGTTAGCGTATCTGCTATGTTCTTGTGATTGAGGAGTTTATCTCGTTCTTGGTTGAGAGCCATATCTTCACCAGCCTGCAAGTTTGCAGCCTCAATCTCTGCCATTTGAAATTCCAACATCTCAATGCGAGACTTGTGTTCCTGCTGATTTTTCTTGACTTCAAGAACTTGTTTACGCATTTTGCGATAGGCGTCAAAGCTTGTCTGATAGGCTTGTTTAAGTTCCAAAAATGCGGCATCACCAAATTCATCCAGCATCTGGATATGAAGTTGCGGACGCATTAACTCTTCTTGGTCATGTTGACCATGAATATCGACAAGATGTTGGCCGATTGCGCGCAAGACAGAAAGATTGACCATCTGCCCATTCACGCGACTAATACTACGTCCGTTTTGGAGAATCTCACGGCGGATGATAATTTCATCCCCCAACTCCAACCCTTGCTCTTCAAAGAGTTCTTGTAAAGAACGGCTATTCTCAACAGAAAAAAGTCCTTCAATCTCAGCCTTGGGAGCACCATGACGAATAACATCTGTAGTCGCTCTAGCTCCTAACATCATGTTCATGGCATCGATGATGATCGATTTCCCAGCACCTGTTTCACCAGTTAAGACTGTCATGCCTTTTTCAAAATTGAGCGAAATCGCCTCTATAATGGCAAAGTTTTTTATCGAAATTTCAAGTAACATATAAACCTACCAATTTTTTACTTGTTCAAACATTTCCTTGGCGTCTTCTTCATTTCTCAAGATAATCAAAATTGAGTTGTCGTCTGCCAGACAGTTGAAAATTCTCTCTGAGAAAGTATTCATCAGCTGACTCTTGACAAAGGCAGTATTCCCAGGAATGACATCCAGATTGATCATATTTCCCATGCGCTCAGAACCTACTATGTTATTCTCAGCCAACTGCAAACTTCTTACAATTGTTTTTGGCAATTCATAGATGTATTTATTGTTCTTCAAGGGAATTTTTACAATACCCAGTTCCTTAATATCTCGTGACACCGTCGCTTGAGTGGCAGAGATACCTGCTTCTTTTAAATGCTCAACGATTTCTTCCTGTGTTCCGATTTGATAATCTGTTACAAATCTTCTAATTTTTTCAAGTCTCTCTTTTTTATTCATCTTTAAATTCTCTATGTGCTCTCTCTACAACTTTTTCTATTTCTGGGGCAACTTGATTACTTGCTCCCTCTTCCTTTTTCAAATATGCCAGAAATTCGATGTTTCCATGTCCACCTTGGATTGGTGAATAGTCTAATCCAAGCACTGAAAAACCTTGTTCAACTGCCATAGCAGTGACAGATTCAAGGACATTCTGATGGACCTTGGCATCGCGAATGATTCCATTCTTCCCAATCTGCTCACGACCTGCTTCAAACTGGGGTTTGACAAGTGCTACCACCTGACCTTGTTCAACCAACACACGATGCAAGGCTGGTAAGATCAGACTAAGGGAAATGAAACTCACATCAATACTGGCAAAACTTGGTTCCTGCTCAAAGTCAGTCTTTTCAGCATAGCGGAAATTAAACTGCTCCATACTGACAACCCGTGGATCTTGACGCAATTTCCAAGCTAATTGATTGGTACCAACATCAACTGCAAAGACAAGCTTAGCACCATTCTGAAGCATGACGTCGGTAAATCCTCCAGTGGAAGCACCGATATCAATCGTTGTCTCTCTATCAACTGACAAATCAAAGACCTGCAAGGCCTTCTCCAGTTTTAGACCACCACGACTGACATACTTGAGTTTTTCACCTTTGAGTTTTAGCTCAGTGTCATCTGGGATTTTCTCTCCTGGTTTGTCAAAACGCTCCCCATTAAGCACAGCCACAACAAGACCAGCCATGACACCACGCTTGGCTTGTTCACGCGTTTCAAACAAACCCTGTTTATAAGCTAGTACGTCCACTCTTTCCTTAGCCATTGATTCTCAAACTTTCTACTACTTTCACAATCGGCGCTGTTTCAAAGCTGACTTGCTGGGCGATTTCTTCTAATTTAGCCTTGGCTTGATCCAGAGTTTGGTTACAAAAGGCAGTCGCCTCCTCCATGCCCAACAAGGCTGGGTAGGTTGATTTTTCAGCCTGTAAATCCTTTTGCGGAGTCTTGCCGATTTCCTCAAAACTAGCGGTCACATCCAGCACATCATCTCTGACTTGAAAGGCCAGTCCAATCAATTCACCAACCGTTTTCAATTTTGCTTGGATTTCTGGCGCTAATTCCGCTATGATAGCAGCTGCTTGAAAAGGATAGGCTAGTAATTTTCCAGTTTTATTGGCATGAATGGTCTGGAGTTCTTCCAAGGACAAATGCTGGTGTTCGCCTTCCATATCTAAAACCTGCCCTGCAACCATGCCTAGACTTCCTGAAGCAAGGGATAAGTTGGCAATCAAGTCCACCTTGATTTGACTTGGCAAATCTGCCTGCGCTATTAAGGCATAAGGATCTAGGAACAAGGCATCTCCTGCTAAAATTGCCATAGCTTCACCGAATTTCTTATGATTGGTTAAACGCCCCCTACGGTAATCGTCGTCATCCATAGCAGGAAGATCATCATGAATCAAGCTCCCTGTATGAATCATCTCCAAGGCCGCGGCCACTTGAGCGTGTGCTGGTTTAATAGCGACCTGCAAGGCTTCCAGAACTTCTAGCAAGAGAAAAGGCCGAATTCTCTTGCCACCAGCATGAATGGAATAGAGAACGGACTCTTGTAAACTAGAAGCAAACTGCTGGTCTCCATAAAAATCTTCCAAAGCCGACTCCACAAGAGCTAATTTTTCTTGCTTCTTCATTCAAAATCACTTTCTGTTCCGTCTTCTTGCATGACCTTGACCAAGGTCTTTTCAGCCTTGTCAAGGGTCGCTTGGAGCTCTTTTGACAAGACCATGCCCTTTTGAAAGGCAGCAATCGCATCTTCCAAAGCAATTTCACCATTTTCTAAACTTTGGACAATGGTCTCCAGTTCTGCTAGATTTTCCTCAAATTTCTTTTGTTTTGACATCTTTAACCTCTAATTCTACTTGACCATCTCGCATCAAAAGCGTTACTTGGTCTTTTTCCTTCAACATCTCAACCGAATCCACAACGGACTCTTCTTTTTTGACAATAGCATAACCACGCGCCACGATTCGACTTGTATCCAACATCAACAAGGCTTCTGAAAGTCTCTTGACTTCAGCAACCTTGGCATCATAAACCAACGCCATTTGGCTACGTAGAAGCTTGTCCAACTGACCTAGACGATCTTGATAACGCTGAATTTTGGTAACAGGCGATAATTGGACTAGTTGATGCGTCCTTGCTTGGACTAATTGGTTGTTATCAGAAATTCGTGTTCGCAAACTTTGTTTTAAGCGCAGTTGCAATTGATCCAAGCGTTGCAAATAGCCGTCATACAAGCGCTCTGGTTGTCTAAAGATAACAGACTGACTGCATTTTTTCAGAGCTTCTTTTTTCCTTGACAGGACATTCTGAACTGCTGTTGCCATCCGTTTTTCCTGATTTTGCAAATGAGCTAATAGATCCAACTTGGTCACAGGCGTTGCCAGTTCAGCTGCTGCTGTTGGCGTCGCTGCTCTGCGATCTGCCACAAAGTCAGCCAAAGTCACATCCGTCTCATGACCAACACTGGAGATAACTGGCAAACGAGATTCAAAAATAGCCCGTACGACAATCTCTTCGTTAAAGGCCCAGAGATCCTCGATCGAACCACCACCACGACCAATAATGAGCAAGTCCAAATCGTCACGCTGATTAACACGCGCAATATTTCGAGCAATTTCCTCCGCAGCTCCGTCACCTTGCACCTTTGTCGGATAGAGAAGAATGTCCACACCAGGAAAACGTCTGCTGACGGTCGTGATAATATCTCGAATAACGGCTCCACTACGACTGGTCACCACACCAATTCGCTTAGCAAACTGGGGAAGAGGTTGCTTGAAGCGTTCTTGAAACAGACCTTCTTCCGTCAGTTTTTTCTTGAGTTGTTCAAACTGAATCGCAAGCGTCCCGACCCCATCAGGCTCAGCTTTTTCAATGATGATAGAGTAACTCCCGCTGGGTTCATAAACCTGTACACGCCCAATCACATTGATCTTCATTCCCTCTTCGAGGTCAAAACCTAATTTCTGATAGATCCCAGACCATATGGTCGCTTGAATAACTGCATGGTCATCTTTTAAGGAGAAATATTGGTGAGTAGGTCGTTTACGAAAGTTGGAAACTTGACCAGTTAAATAGACCCGTTCCAAGTAAGGGTCTTTATCGAATTTCATTTTCAGATACTTGGTCAAAGTTGTTACCGATAAATACTTTTCCATCTCCACCTACTATTCATTTTCTTGCTTTTCCATGAGTATTATTATACCAAAAATATGATTAAAAATCTCCTTTTGCATACCGAAACGAAAGGAAAAATAGAAAAAAGAGGCCAAGCCTCCTCATCTCATTATTTGCTGTTACGAGCTTCTTCCAAAATCTTAGAAATCTTGGTTGTCAAAAGGTCAATAGCGACTGTATTGCTGGCACCTTCAGGAATAATGATATCCGCATAACGCTTGGTCGGCTCGATGAACTGGTGATACATAGGTTTGACCACACCAAGATACTGGTCAATCACGCTATCCAGACTGCGGCCACGTTCTTCCATATCGCGCTTGATCCGACGAATAATGCGCACATCATCATCTGTATCCACAAAAATCTTGATATCCATCAAATCGCGCAGACGCTTGTCCTCCAAGACCAAAATCCCCTCAACGATAAAGACATCTTGAGGTTCTTGACGATAGGTTTTGTTGCTCCGTGTATGTTCAGTATAGTCATAAGTCGGAATGTCCACTGGACGCCCTGCCAACAATTCCTTAATTTGCTCGATCATCAAATCCGTATCAAAGGCAAATGGATGGTCGTAGTTGGTTTTGACACGCTCTTCAAAGGTCAAATGAGATTGGTCCTTGTAGTATGAATCATGCTCAATCATGGCAATCTTTTCATCAAGAAAATGAGATAAAATAGCCTTTGAAACACTGGTCTTACCACCACCAGAACCACCTGTCACTCCGATAATGATTGGTCTATTTTGCATGCTATCCTCCGTTTTTTTATCCGTCGTCTATTTTATCACATTTTTTGTAAAATTTATAGTCTGATTTTGGATAGATTATGGATAACAATTCTAATATTTTCACTCCAGTTAGACTAGCCGAAAACCTTCCTTGGCTTATAGAGATTGCCTCTTTTTTCTAGAATAGCTAGCAATTTATCTCCTTCAAAGGCAGCCAATTCTTTGTCCGTTTGGTCTAACTCAATAAAACGACCAAAGCGCACTTCTGTAGCCTCTTCTGGACTTAGGAAAACTTTGACAAGGTCACCTGTTCCAATCTCTATAGGATGGAGAAAGTCCAGCTGACCAGCCTCCACTTTTTCAGCAATTTCGTCCAAGGTAAGAGCATCCTCCAGTTGTAACCCTGCAGCACCAGTCCGTGTCAGATGGGACATATGGGCCGCATAACCAAGCTTCTCTCCCAAGTCAACTGACAAGGTACGGATATAAGTCCCCTTACTGCATTTCACACGAAATGTAAAACGTGCGAGGTGATCCTCATAAGAAATCGGACTAGTCCGCTCAAATTGATAAATAGTCACCTGACGTTCTGGACGCTCCACTTCCTGACCAGCACGCGCATACTCATAGAGCTTGCGACCATTGACCTTGACAGCCGAGTACATCGGTGGAATCTGAGTAATAGACCCAGTCAGACTAGCAATCGCTTCATCGACAATGGTTTCATCCAAGGGCGACAAAACAGGAGTCTCTGCGACTACTTCCCCACTAGCATCCTCGGTCGTTGTTGAATAACCTAGAGTGATTTCCCCCTCATAGACCTTGCCCTCATCCTGCATAAACTCGACCATGCGTGTCGCCTTGCCCACCGCAATCGGCAAAACCCCGACCACATCTGGATCCAAGGTCCCACCATGACCAATTTTCTTGGTTCCCAAAATCTTACGCAGCTTAAAAACCGCATCATGCGAGGTCATCCCCGCTTCTTTTTTTAAGTTGATAATACCGTTCATGTGTTTTTTTCTCACTCCCCCTTCAGCGCTTCAAATTTCGCTTTCATAGTTGGATTTTTACGAGTCAATTTTTACTGAGGCGTCGTCTACCTTTTATTCTCTTTTTTACAAATTTTAACTAACTATAATTCTTTGTAATTCCTCAATCTCTGGAGGAGGACAATTGTTCTGTTTTTGAATATGTTGTAATACATTTCGTCTTTCATCTAAAGATAATAATGGGAGTATACTTTTGATGCCATCTAGATAGAAAATATCATTCTCTATTTTATCAGTCTCCATTAATTTCAGAAACATTTTTTTCAACAAATCAAAATTGTTAAGTTCTTCATGATTTAATTTATAATTCATTCCTCGTAAAGATAATTTCTGATTATAAGTTGTTACATAATCACTTAATTCCTCTATAAATAAAGCAAATCTATTTTCTTTAAGATTTTCATTATATAATAAATAAAAAATTGTCACCAGATAGTTCGCACTTGAGTCAGATTTGAATAATGCTCGCAACCATTCTTTAGAATATCTAAATTCATAGTCTTCTGTAAAAATGATGTTGATCATTTGACTATAGTTATTCTTTAATAAAGAAAATGAATCAATAGTTGGATCTACACTATCTAAAGCGACTAAATAAACCCTATCAAGAATTTGATTGTCTTTGATTTTTTCTTTTAAAATATTTTTAACAACATCCTTAAATATCTTTACAACTTCTGTATCAATTAACGAGTGGGAATAACTGAATCCTAAAAATGTATGATAGGTTATATTAATTACTCTCCAATCATATACGTATAATAAAATCCCTTGAGCAAGCTCTTTATACGCAAAATCATCTACAGAATCTATTTTCTGAATAATTTGAGGTGTATATCCTGGGTGCTGGTTAAACAATGATATCAAACATTGCAAATATATTCCCAGTTCACTATTTACATAATGAAACATATCTAATTGATTATTATCATCTCTTGAAGATGAAAGTTTATTTGCATCGATACTAAGTAATTTTTCAAAAATATCTATATCCGTATTTTGTTGTTTTATATGATATTCAAAAAATTTCCGATCATTAGAATCAAAACTTTCTTTGTTAAATTTTTTTAAATATTTTTCTCTAACAATATTTCTAAAATTTTCTTCTATTTCAGGAGAACTGATAATATTTACATATAATCTCTTATATTTTGGATATAAGTCATATATATGGTTTTTCAATAAATTAGAAACCTTTTTAGATATTTCATTTGATTCTTTTAAAACCGTAATCAAGAAATTTTCCGTTTCATTTATAGTCTTTTCTTCTAAAAACGAAGAACCTCTTTGTTCCTTTTCTGCGTTGACTAATATCTCTAATACTCTAGATTCATCGTACTCTACAAGATTTTCTTGAGTTAAATATGAAAATTGTGAAACGAAACCTCCTTCTAGTGAAGATATCCAATTTCTATAAGGCTTTTCTAGTATTTCAATATTTTTTTCTCTAATAATGCTTCTGTGTTTTTTGATAAAAGTGTTTAATTCTTCTCCAAAGTGAATATCAGAAAAATCAATTTTATCAATTAACCTCCTTATAAATTCTAAATCTAAATTAGTTTCGTTATCCAATTGAACAAGCAATTTTTGAATTAGTTTAGTACTTAATAAATCTTCAGAGCCACTTCCTAAAAACTCTTTCTCTTCAATAAATAGTCTTCTGGACTTCATTAGTTTATAGATAAATTCAACATTACCATACTCTTCTAGTTGATAGTTTATAGAATAATAATTATACCTTGAAAATTCTGATTTATTCAGTGTGGATGTTAGCTTGTTAACACATTCAGTATTTAGGTTAACTTCTATATCACTATCTTCCTCTAAATATAAATCACGATTTTGCTGTTCAAAAGTACTTACTAGCCAGTAACCCAAAAGAGTTCTATCTTTATTAAAGCTAGAAATAACGATATCTTCATCTCTCGATATAACTTTTCTCAGTTCATTTAACTTATTATTTGTAAAGCTAGAAATTTTATTATCTTTCGCATAATTATAGACAAAGAATACATCATCAATAAAATAATTTTGATAACCTTCAGAAAGTATTTTGTAAATTACTTCCCAGTCATTATCACTTAACTTTTCAATATTTTTAGCAATAAATGTCCAGAAAATTGAGAAAGAGTTTGACTCAATTGTTTTTACATTTTTTCCCTGTAATAAACCATTCAACAATAGTCGACTTAAGTCATCATTATTATTCTCAATAACCTTATTTAAAAGAGAACTTAAATACTTAAAATTACTGCTAATATTATTTAATGATTTATTGTAATCTTCTTGTTTTAACGAGGGATTTAAAAGATTATTCCAATCTTTTCTATATGCATGTATTCCTAATTTATCATTTATGTCAGAAACCAAGTTTTCCACAAAAATTGGCAAATCCTCATAGTTTTTGCCGTACCATATAATCTGAGTATGATTTTCTGAACTAAAAAATCCCTCAATAACATCTCTAAAATGTTCATCAGCCCTCTGATTACCTGTATTCTCTGACTTCATCAATGCATAATTTTTACTATCTTCACAAAGTAAAGATAAAATTTCATCTTCTTCAAGACCTGCTCCTATAAATAAAACTGTAGGTTTTGTCTTTTTAAACCAAGTTACTAAATTTTCAAAATTATCCCTATTTTTTAAATAGGTTTTTGAATAATCTGCTGATGAACTGACAAAATAATTTACATCACAATCCGGTGTCCCGTGGATATGTAAAACATCACCAAATTGTAACTTTCCATCTTTGTTCTTAACAAACTCATTAAGATCATTGATAGTAACTACAGAATTATTTAAACGTTTAATATGATTTTCAATTTCATAGTCGTAGTTAGAAGTAATAAATATTGCATTTAAACTCGCTAAAGATTCTACTGTTTTATTAACTATTGAATATGGTAGCAGATTTTTAAAATATCCTTTTTCAAAATCCAGTCGTCGCTTTTCAAAGTCTTCACCAAAAACTTTTTTTAATTCATAGTTTACAAGATCCACTTTACGTTTATTACTAATACTAGATTTGCTAATTAAATCAAAAACTATATGATGTTCTCTCCCAAGACTTTTTTCACCACTTACCGATAAAACTTGTCCTTGCCAATACTTAATAAGATGTTCAATATAATTGTTCCAATTAGGATAACCTTGAGCAATTGAAACTCCTGCTCCAATAAAAATTACTAAGTTAAACTTTTTTATAGCCTCTGTTACATCATCTATCAAATTTTCATAATTGATATCATTTTTCATAACTTATTTCCTCACTCCCCCTTCAGCGCTTCAAATTTCGCTTTCATAGTTGGATTTTTTCGCGTTAGTTTTTTAACCGAAACATCTTCCAGCTTGTTGTTAGCGAGGCGGAGTTGGTTTTCAGATGTGGTTAGGAATTTCTTAACCTCTTCCATACGCTTAATGGCCTTATCGATTTCATCGATTGCTTTACCAAAGTTGGTCGAAGCAGAGTTGTAATTTTTAGCAAAGGCTAGTTTAAAGGCATCCAAATCTTCCTCAAAATGTGTAATATCGATATTTTGCTCTCGAACCAAGGCCAATTCTTGTTTGTATTTTAGGGAATTAAGCGCCGCATTTCGCAAGAGACCAATCAACTGGATAAAAAACTGGGGACGAACCACATACATCTTTTCATACTCGTGACTGACGTCAACAATCCCTGTGTTAAAGTAGTCGTTATCTGCTTCTAACATAGTCACCAAAACAGCATACTCACAGTTCTTTTCCCGACGGTCCTTGTCCAATTCCTTGTAGAAGTCCGCATTCTTATGCTTCTTCTCTGTTCCGTCTGCTTCATTTTTCATCTCAAACATGATGGAAATGAATTCTAGACCATTTTCATCAAAATCACGGAAGATAAAGTCACCCTTAGAGCCACGCGCAGAGACCTTGTTATCCTTCTCAAAGTAGGCATTTGGAAAGGCAAAACTACGAACCTTGTTAAACTCACTCTCTGCATACTGTTCCAAACTTTCCCCGATAGCTTTTGTGGATTGTTGAGCTTTGAAATTCTTGTAGAATTCGACTTGTTCACTGGCTGCCTTAAGCTGAGCTTCGTAATTTTGCTTAACAGAAGACAAAGACAACTCATTTTCCTTTTCTTGCAAGAGGAGCTGGTTTTTTACCTGATCACGTTCTTTTTCTAAGTCAGAAAGGGTCTTTTGGAGTTGGTTTTCATGCTCTAAACGCAAGGTAGCCAGTTGGTTTTCCAAGGCCTGTACTTCCTTGTCCTTTGCTAATAAGGCCTCATGACTTGACTGTTCAACCTCTTTCTTGGCTAACTCTTTCTCTGTATCAAAGTTTTGGATTTGACTCTGCAGTTGCGCGATTTCTTGGTCTTTTTGAGCCAGTTTAGACTGTTGCTCATTCATGGCCTTTTGCTCAGCCAAGGCCAGCTCCTGCTTCATTCGATCGTGTAATTCCTTATCAAACTCAGCTGTTCTCACTTGGGATAAAAGTTCGGCATACTGACTTTCATTTACTGTAAAGACTTCCCCACAGTTGGGACATTTGATTTCGTTCATAACCTTCCTCTTTCTAGACTTCTGTAACCATTATATCATGCCTGAGGGAAAATCAAAAACAGTGAGTCAAAACCCACTGTTTATATCTGTTACTTTAAATTTTTTCCAAGGCCAAGCGCAAATCTTCAATCAAATCCTCTACATTTTCAAGACCGATCGACAAGCGAATTTGGTTTGGTGTTACACCTGCTGCTTCTAGATCTTTTTCTGACAACTGACCGTGAGTGGTTGTCGCAGGATGGACAACAAGAGATTTTGCATCTGCTACGTTTGCAAGGTCAGAGAAGATTTCCAGATTATCAATCACCTTGCGGGCTTCTGCCTCTCCACCTTTGACATGGAAGGTAAAGATTGAACCAACACCTTTTGGCAAATATTTCTCAGCCAAGGCA